>JAWWAT010000143.1:0-7838 GCA_033721635.1 Marinobacter sp.
ATGGTCTCGGTCACGGTGTTTCCTGTGCTTCCTTTGACATGCCCCTACTATGAAAAGCTGGCATGACAGTTATGCGACACTCCCGTGACATTCCCTTTACCCGTTAACCGAACCGAATCGGAGACGATATGCAAACGAGAAAGCTTGGCAAGACGGATCTCGACGTTACCCTTATTTGCCTGGGTACCATGACGTGGGGCGAACAGAACACCGAAAAGGAAGCGTTTGAGCAACTGGATTATGCTGTGAATCAGGGCATCAACTTTATTGATGCCGCCGAGATGTACCCGGTGCCGCCCCGCGCGGAAACCCAGGGGCTGACCGAAACCTATCTGGGCAACTGGCTGGCCAGCCGCGGCAATCGCGACCACCTGGTAATTGCTTCCAAAGTGGCGGGGCCGGGCAACGGCCTGAAGTACCTGCGCAATGGTCCGCGTCTGACCCGCGATCACATTGTCGAAGCTTGCGACGCCAGCCTCAAACGCCTGCAGACCGACTACATTGATCTTTACCAGGTGCACTGGCCGGATCGCAGCACGAATTTTTTCGGCAAGCTCGGTTACGAGCACAACCCGGATGAGTCTTTCACGCCGATCGAGGAAACACTTGAAGCGCTGGATGAACTGGTGCGCGCTGGCAAGGTGCGGCACATCGGGCTGTCCAATGAGACACCCTGGGGCACTATGGAGTACCTCCGCCTGGCTAGCGAGAAGGGCTGGCCCAGGGTAGCCAGTATCCAGAATCCCTATAACCTCCTTAACCGCTCGTTCGAGGTGGGAATGGCGGAAATTGCCCACCGGGAGCAGGCTGGTTTGCTGGCCTATTCTCCGCTGGCGTTTGGCATGTTGTCCGGTAAATACCTGGGGGGCAAGTGGCCAGAAAAGGCCAGAATGACCCTGTACGAACGTTTTAGCCGCTACACGAGCGGTCGTGGCATGGATGCCACCCGCGCTTACGTTGAGCTGGCCCGTGAAAACGGATTGTCCCCAGTCCAGATGGCGCTGGCGTACGTCAACAGCCGCAGCTTTGTAACCAGCAATATCATCGGTGCGACGTCCATGGAGCAGTTGCGGGAGAACATTGGTTCTGCGCAGGTGACCTTGAGCACGGAGGTACTGGAGGCCATTGAGACCATCCACCAGGAGTTTACCTATCCCTGCCCCTGAATTCGCCGGGTTTTGGTCCAGATCGCCGGTCAGCAGGCGCTGGCCGGGCGCTGCCGTTACAGTTTGAAATACTGGGGATCATAAATTGACAAAAATAGGCCGATACCCTGACAAAAAATCGGCGGCTTTGTGTGCAGATTCACATCTTTCCTGCCCTTAATCATTAGACTTAAGCCTAAGGTATCCGTAGACTCCCGTGTCGGAAAAAAGGTCTCAGGCAGTGTCATGATTATTCGCATCTTTGTCGCATTACTCGCTCTCAATCTCGTTGCCTTCGTCGTTCGCGCCGAAGCATCCGAGCGCGTATTCGAGCAGGTCGAGAGCACCACGACCAGCGAGCAGATCTTTGAGATGCAGGAGCGGGTCTCAGGCGATTATGAAGAAAACAGCTCCGAGGCATTCACCGAAATCGGCTCCCGCCTGCTCAGCCTTTCTCTGACCCGGTCGAAGAGCTCCGGCAAGCAGTATGCGTCGGACCCAGCCCAGGCCGACCATGGCATTGCGCTTCTTAACGAAGGTGCCTGCCTGAACCTGAAGTGGAACTTCTGAAACCCTCGCACCTATCTTCAATCCGCTGAACCCCTTCAAACCGCAGAATCATGATCTGGCGCATTGTCTGTGCCCGATCCTCGTGTGATGATCCCCGTTAGATTAGCCGATAAGGAGCTTGGTAATGGCGGGTGAAAGAGGGCAGTTATCGAACGATGTAAACGCCTGTGTTGATGAGGTGATTCGCCGGGTTGGCAAGGACATCACACTGGGGTTGCCGCTTGGGCTTGGCAAGCCGGTCCGTTTTGTCAATGCGTTGTACCAGCGGGCCAAGGACGATCCGGACATTCGTCTCCACATTGTCACGGCACTGTCGCTGCTGGCGCCAAAGGGGGGCTCCTCGCTCGAGAAACGCTTCATGGGGCCATTTGTAGAGCGCCTCTATGGCCGGATTCCGGAACTGGCCTATGCCCGGGATGTCGCCGCCAATCGCCTCCCTGAGAATGTCCAGGTCTCGGAGTTTTTCTTCAAGGCCGGTAGTTATCTGAACAATCGGTCCCAGCAGCGGCATTACGTCTGTACCAACTACACCCATGCCGTTCGCGACCTTATGGCGGTGGGAGTCAATGTGGTCGCTCAGATGGTGGCGCCGGGCGACGCCCATGGACAGCCCGCGCAAGTTAGTCTGAGTTGCAATCCCGACCTGACTCTGGACCTGATTCCTTTATTGCGGGAGCGGGAAGCAGCCGGCACGCCGGTTGCGCTGGTGGCCGAGATGAACAAGAACCTTCCCTGGTTCGGACACCATGCGGCCATTGAAGCAGATCGGTTCGATGTGCTGCTGGATCAGCCCTCCAGCGATTACCCGCTGTTTTCCGCGCCCCAGATGTCGGTTAGCCCGGAAGATCACATGATCGGGTTTTATGCCAGTACCCTGTTGAAGGATGGCGGTACCCTTCAGGTTGGCATCGGCTCACTGGGTGCCGCTTTGGTCCACAGCGCGATACTCCGGCACAGTCACAACGAAGCCTGGCGGAAAGTGTTTGATCATCTGAGCGTTGACCAAAGGTTCCCTGTGGTCAGGGAAGATGGGGGCACAGGGCCCTTCGAGCAGGGGCTCTATGGCTGCAGTGAGATGATGGTCGATGGCTTTCTGTATCTCATGCAGGAAGGCATTCTTAGCCGCGAGGTCTATGATCATGCCGGTCTCCAGACGCTGATCAACCGTGGTGATATCAACGCTGAGGTTTCGCTCGCCACTCTGGATGTCTTGCGTCGTGAGAAGCTGATCGATAGCCCGCTTCGGGCAAGGGATGTCCATTGGCTGGTTCAGCATGGCATTTTCAGAGAGGCTGTCGAATTCAAGGGCGGTCGGCTGCGCGTTGGCGAACAGTCGGTGGAGGGCGATCTGGATAATCCGGAGGCCAGGGAGGCGATCGAAGCCCTGGTTCTCGGGGATGAACTCCAGGGTGGTATTGCCATGCACGGCGGGTTTTACGTTGGTCCCGAGCAGTTCTACCAGTACCTCAGAGAGATGACCGACGAGCAGCGTGCAAAAATCTGCATGACCAGCGTGAATTTCATCAACCACCTGTACGATCATCCGTTTGGCGACCAGAAGCTGAAAGCCGCGCAGCGCGTTCATGGTCGCTTCATCAACTCGGCAATGATGTACACCCTCAACGGTGCCGGAGTATCGGATGGCCTTGAGGATGGCCGTGTGGTCAGCGGTGTTGGCGGTCAGTACAACTTCGTTGCCATGGCCCACGAGCTGCCAGGAGCACGTTCGATTCTGTCCCTGCGCAGTACCCGCTCATCCCACGGCAAGGTGCTTTCCAATATTGTCTTCAACTATGGTCATTGCACCATTCCCCGACATCTGCGGGATATTGTGATCACCGAGTACGGGATTGCCGACTTGAGGGGGCAGTCCGACGAGCAGGTTTTCCTCCGGTTGATCCGCATTGCCGACTCCCGGTTCCAGCAGGAACTGCTGAAAAAAGCTCAGAAGGCAGGCAAGGTGGATCCTGCGTTCAAGTTGCCTGCCGACTGGTGCAACAACACACCACAAGCAATCCGCCGCGCTGTTGCCGCAGCGGGAGATGCCAGCCTGTTCCCGCCGTTCCCGTTTGGCAGGGACTTTACCGACGAAGAGCTGACGTTGGGGAAAGCCCTTAAGGGGCTCAAGGCCGCAACGGCCACTCGTCGTGGTAAACTGTCGACTCTGTTACAGGCCCTCCGGGCCCGGGATGACGAAGGCCGTTATGGAGCCCTGCTTGAACGCATGGGGCTGAGCGACCCTTCAGGATTGCGGGACAAGCTGGATCAGCGACTGGTTATTCATGGCCTGCAACAGCTCGAAACACCACCGGATACAGGAAACTCGAAAACCTGATGACAGCTTCACAAGCAAGACCCGACGTTTTTACCGTTCACTACGTACTGAAAAACAAGATCGGCGAGCTGGTTGATACTTCCGAAGGCAGTGAGCCCCTGCATTTCGTCTACGGCAGCCCCGAGATTATTGAAGGGATTCAGCAGGCGGTGAAAGACCGCAATGTTGGGGATTGCTTGGAGGTAACGGTGCCGCCCGCCATGGCGTATGGCGAACACAAACCGGAGTTGGTGCGCAAGGTGCCGCGCTCATTGTTTGAAGGCATCGAAAACCTGCAGATAGGCATGAAGTTCCAGACCAACACCGGCGATGAAGCCCAGATCGTGCAGGTTGTCGGGATCGACGGCAATCTGGTGAAAGTGGATGCCAATCACCCGCTGGCGGGCTTCACCCTGTACTTCGATCTGGAGATCGTTGGCCGTCGTGAAGCGACGGAAGATGAGGTAGCCCAGGGTCGTCCCCTGTTCTGAGGAAATCTGTTGCCGGCTCGTCGTACTCGCCGCTGTATATCCGAGTCAGGCCGTCGAGAACGGTTTCTCGCAGGCGAGTGGCCAATTCACCGGTTGGAGTCTGGTCCGACGGAGAAACCGGTGCGTGGAAGACAACGTCGACCCGGGCAGAGGGCTCTCTGAGCATTCTCAGAAGATGGCAGTGGAACTCATCGTCACCAATGAAGGGCGCCAGATGATCAGGTCGCCCGTTTCTGCGATAGGCGATAGTCACTGGCTGCACTGGCGTTCTGCTTTCCGGCGCGGCCTTGAGTAACAGGCCGTGGAACGGCAATACGGTCAGACCCGCGCTGGTGGTCCCCTCCGGGTATACCAGGACATTCTCTCCGGCCTGTAAATTCTCGATAATCTGGTTCCGAACGCGGCGGGCCTGTCCGCCTCCCCGCCGTATGAAGAGTGTGCCGGCCTGTTGTGCCAGCCAGCCTATGACCGGCCACTGGCCGACCTCCGCTTTCGACAGGAACCGAATCGGTGCCAGGCTTCCCAGAATCGGAATATCTGACCAGCTGATGTGGTTGCTGACCAACAGAACGGTATCGTCGGAAGGTGAGCCGTGCTGGTGTATATCCAGTCCCAGGCACCGGCAGGCCCACCGGAAACAGAATCTGGCCCAGGGTGTCCGATCGATGGCTTTCCGGGTAACCACTTCAGTGATCCGCAAACCGGCGGCCAGCATCGTGGTGGCTGCCAGAAAAGCCACAAAGGCAGTGATTCGAACGCAGAGTCTCAGCCAGCTCATCTCCCAGACTCCCCGATTTCAGGACGCCGTGCGCATGAAATGCCGGCTGTAGCGACCAGCCAGTTTGCTGACTTCCAGCACGACCAGCAGGTCAGCACAGCGAAAATCCGGATCCCAGCAGGGTTCGCCGCAGACCCGGGCGCCCAGGCGCATGTAGGCACGGATCAGGGCGGGGACGTCTACCGGCCGATCGTTGTCCCGGGTGTGGGTCAGGTGCGGCATTGCCCGGAGAGGTTTGACCAGAAAAGCCGGATCGGCCAGATACTCGTTCTGGAGGTGGCGGGCGATGCGCCAGGCTTTCAGTCCTCCGTCCGACATGCCGATGCTCGCGCAGCCGATCATGTAATCTACGCCACGCTCAACGAGGTATTCGGCCACTGCCGACCAGAGCAGGCTGATAGTTGCACCGTTGCGGTAGTCCGGGTGAACACAGGTGCGGCCAAGTTCGGCGATGGTGCCGGGGAGTTTTTCCAGAGCGTTCAGATCGAACTCGCCGGCGGAGTAAAAGCCGCCAACGGCTTTTGTGTCTGCCTGATGCAGGATTCGTGTGGTCGCTACCAGCTCGCCGGAATCCAGGTCGGTGACGATCAGGTGGTCACACACGGTGTCGAACTCGTCGGCGTCGATACCCGGCGTCTGTGCGCCCAGGTCGCTGCCGTATTCTTCGGAAAATACCTGGTAACGCAGTCGCTGGGCCGCCTCCACCTGTATAGGGCACCGGGTCATGTCGGTTTTCAGGCGACGGGCGCTGCGGCGGGCTTTCGCGGTTTGTGTGGTCATGGCGTCGTCTCTTTTGTTTCCATTTCCCGACAAGCCTATGAAGCCGGTATGACACATCGGTGACCACGAGGTGACGTGTCTGTGACACCCGGGAATGAAGTGGCGGTGGTGGGACCCGTGTCACAGGGTGTAACGAAGCAGCGGTTCCATGTATATTTCTGAATAGCATGTATAATTGCTGTTACAGCAGGTTGCCTGTATTGTCGGGTACACAGAATGACCTGAAACCGGAATAACAAAACCAGAGATGGATGGCGTGGAACAGACAAACGAAAGTTGGCGAATTCTGATTGTCGAGGACGATGAGCGGTTGGCAGAGCTCACCCGCGAATATCTTGAAAGCAACGGGTTGACTGTCTCCCTGGAAACCCATGGCGGTCCTGCGGTAGAGCGGATCCGCAACGAGCAGCCGGATCTGGTGGTGCTGGATCTGATGTTGCCCGGTGAAGACGGGCTGTCCATTTGCCGTCGGGTGCGTCCCTTCTATTCCGGCCCGATCATCATGCTGACCGCCCGAACCGATGATCTGGACCAGGTGCTCGGTCTGGAAATGGGCGCGGACGACTACATTGGCAAGCCGGTCAAGCCCCGGGTATTGCTTGCACGTATACGTGCCATGTTGCGCCGGGTTACCGAGACGGGCCAGGGAGCGGGTGACGAAGCGAGTGGCGAAGAGCCGGTGCGTCTCCAGTTCAACGATCTGGTTGTTGATCGCTCCATGCGCGAAGCTTGGCTGAATGATGAAAGCATCGATCTGACCAGTGCCGAATTTGATCTGCTCTGGTTGCTGGCCAGCAACGCCGGTCGTGTTCTCAGCCGGGAAGAAATCTTCACGGCTTTGCGCGGCATCGAATACGATGGCCAGGACCGTTCCATTGATGTTCGCGTGTCGCGGATTCGTCCCAAGATTGGCGATGACCCTATCCATCCGCGGCGCATCAAGACCGTTCGCAGCAAAGGCTACCTGTTCGTAAAGGAAGCCTGACGATTCAGTCTCTGGAGCCGGTGTGCCTTTCGCCAGCACACCGGTGTTCCATGCCAGGGTTGGTATCATGCCCCTGAAGTTCTTCCTCAAGCTCTATGCCCGCCTTGCCGGCCTGACCGCGCTGGTTGTCTTGCTCTGTGTCCTGTTGTTCACCGGTATCAACACGGTGCGCTCGCAGTTCTGGCACGAACGTTTTCCGGAGCCCCTGATGCGTTGGCTGGCGGCCGCCCCGGCGCCAGTACAACAGTATCACTGGCTGACCTCGACGGTGGATCTCCGTATGGGTGCCCCTTCCCGGTTCAATCTGTCTCCGGTGGCTCTGGAACGACTTGGCTATGGCCAGGTGGTTGGTATCGAGAGTGATGCAGGGTATCGGGTTCTGGTAACCGGGCTTGCCGGAGAGGTTCTGCAGCTACGTCTGAACGAGCCCTATCGGGATGTGTCAGAAACCATTGGGCTTATCTTCCGCTGGCATCTTGATTCAGCCTCGGCGGATGACCGTCTCAATGTTGCTTCGCAGATGGCCAGGTCACTCAATGTAGAAGTTCATCCCCTGGACGACGCCGGTATGCTTCCGGACCCTGACGTGCTGGACCAGGTTGCGGAGCGTGGTCTTGCTTTTTACACCGACGACTCGGACGGTTGCGGCCGGGTAATCGTTCAGCTATCCGACGGCGAGCTGTACCGGATCACTCTGCCAGCTGCGTTTAATGCGTGGGCCTGGCCGGTGGTTCTGTTGCTGGTGTTGGTTCTGGGTGGAGTGCTGGCAGTTGCC
>JAWWAT010000144.1:0-7830 GCA_033721635.1 Marinobacter sp.
CTTGTAATGGAGTTCGGCGTGTCACTGAAAGCGATTCAGCGCATTGACCGGAGAGGGGCGGTTTTCAATCGATACAACAGGCTGGAGTACGAAACCGTGCAGGCTCTGCATCGCCGCCGACAGCTCTATTGGCAGGCTAGGGATCTTCACGACAAGCATTTCAGCCGGAAGGTAATTGCTGAGCGCTATGACATTGATATGACGACCATCAAGCGCTATGCGCAGGTCATGCAAGACGAGCAGCGCCAGGTTAATCAGGAATTGAGGAGAGCGGCGTGAACAAACGGTTGGAGATTCTCAGAACATTGCGGGATTACTTCTCAGATCGGGCAGATGCGGAGTATTTCACCGATTCGCCATCGCCGGTAGCAAACGAGGAAATGGAAATGCTTGCGCTCGTTGAGGAACTGGAAGCGCCCACAAGTGGGGAGGTGGAGCCGGTGGCGTGGGAATGCTCCGGAGAGCCCGGAACGAAGCCTGACGTTGTGACAAGCATGGCTGCGGCAGATCACTATCAGCACATTGGTCGAACTGTACGCCCATTGGTTTACGCAGACACCCATCCACCCGCGAAGGTGCCGGAGGGGTGGCAGCTAGTTGAGCATCCAACGTGTTACCAACTTCACAGAGGCAATGAAATCGTCGCAGTTCTGGCAGGGCCGTCCGCAGAAGCTAATGCAGAAAAGCTGAAAGCCCTACTCACCACCCCCACACCTGCCACCACACCCGAAACGGAGTGGGTGAAGTGTCACGCAGAGACGGCGGCGATAGCGTTGGAAGCTCTGCACTTTTATGCCGACGAGCGCTTCAAAGGCTTTGGCGATGATCCAGAACCCTATGAGCACCATCTTGCACAGCAGGCGATTAGCGAGCTGCAAGAGCTTCTTCCAACCCCATCACAGGAGCGTGAGCATGAGTGAAGCAAAGTGCACCTGCAAATGGAATCCGGATGGTCACGACGATGACTGCCCGTTGTTCCTGAAGGACAAGAATACCCGCCTCCAGTCCGAGGTAGAGAGGCTGCGGGGGCGGTGTGGGGAGCTGATGGACTTTTGCGCTGACAAGATCGGGCGCCTCCCTTTGCCGGACGACAGAACAGATTTTGCTAATGGTCGATACACAGCCTTTCACGAGGTTTACGTTGAAGCCCAGCGCCTGAGACAGCAAGCAGCGGAGAGTGAGAATGAGTGAATTTAAGAGCCAAGTTATTCAGACGGCGCTCCGCGCTGGCCGCTGCATGACTCAAGCCGAAGTAGCGGCGGCAAATTCCGAGTTCATTGCGTGGGCCGATAAGGAAATAACAGACCTGCGGGCAGAAATGGAAGTCAGGGTTGAGCAGATTTACGAGAAGTGCAGTCAGCTAGACCAAGCCCGCCAGATCATCACCGAACTGGTAGCCTTCTGCGAGCAGCCCGACATTGTAGCGGCCACCGATGGCGCGTTTGATCCGGATGCGACTATACAGGCGGCGAAGCGGTTTTTGAGTGGGGGTGAGTACAATGGCTGATGCAAGAGAAGATTTCGAGTATGAGTTGGCCAAGGACAGCGAGTGGACTGAAAGCGGCATGAAGTTCGCCAGGGCAGAGCACGGAGGTTATCAGAATCGAGAGCTAAACCTTATCTATCGCGGCTGGAGGCTGGCAAGGACTCAGACGGTGCGTGCCGCTTTAAGGAAAGGTAACGAAGGGAGCGGGACAGTATGAGCAAATTAACCATACCAGAAGTTGTTGAGCGATTCGCGGCATACCAAAGAAAACACCCGGCCTGGGGTTGCCTTCATATCGTTCTGGATGATGGCAACATCGGCAACGACAGCGTTGAATTCTGCATCGGATATGCCGAAGGGAAAGGCGATACTGAAGCCGTTGAGCTTGGTCAAATCCTTCTTCGGATGAGCAAAACGCAGCGGCTGAAGTTGCCGAGCGCGGTTTATCGGTTTGAGAGGGAGAGGCAGGCATGAGCAACCAATTTTTACGGATCCCCGCGGTGATGAAAAAAGTCTCGTTGGGCAAGACGGCCATTTATGCCAAAATCAACGCCGGAGATTTCCCGCCGCCTATCAAGTTGGGCAATGTGTCGGTTTGGCTCGAGTCGGAAATAGACGAGTGGATCCAGGCCAAGGTTTCTGAAT
Organism: Marinobacter sp.; assembly: GCA_033721635.1. Lineage (GTDB taxonomy): Bacteria > Pseudomonadota > Gammaproteobacteria > Pseudomonadales > Oleiphilaceae > Marinobacter. The sequence continues at coordinate 2,132 of JAWWAT010000144.1, forward strand.
ATAGGGAGGCAGGGTGATGTGCGACACAAAAGAAACTCGAGTGTGCGTTGACTGCCAAGCGAAAGTCTCAAATTGGTTCACCACTCATACCGACAAGGATCCGCGGTGCGAGACTTGCTCTGTGGAAAAGTTCAAGCGAGACAACCCGGCAACCTGGAACCTAAAGCTGAAAACAAAGCCGCCTATTCCTCCGGTGGTCAACTGATGAAAATAGCGGGTATCAAAGCGGGTATTGATTGGACTTCCCGAGGTATCAGCACAATTAGTTCAAGAGGTTACGCTTGATATGCTGCTTATGATCGATAATATGCACCCCTGTTCGGCGCTGTTCACTGCCGTTCGGTGAGCGTTGCAAACAGATTGATACCACGGCATTCTCTGTTCATTCCCGTTCTCTCAAAGACAACCGAATCCACAAAAAAAGCGGGTATCAAAAGGGGTATCGATCCGATACCCGCAAGGTGAAGGGATGCCACTTACTGATTTAAAGCTACGCCGAGCCAAACCTGAGCCCAAGCCCTACAAGCTCACGGACAGCAATGGCCTCTACATTGAGATAAGGCCAAGCGGATCCAAACTCTGGCGCTACCGCTACCGCATTGCCGGAAAGGAAAACGTGTTCGCGCTGGGTGAGTATCCAGAGGTTTCACTGTCCGATGCCAGGACTGCCCGGGATGAAGCCCGCGGGTTGGTCAAGCAAGGGATCCATCCGGCTCACGCCCGCCAAGCCGACAAGCTCGAGAACATCGCCGCGGGCGCCAATACTTTTCAGGTGATCGCAGAAGAATACGCCGAGCAGAAATCCCGTACCTGGTCAGAGCGGTACGCCAATCAGTTTGAGCGGGCCATGACGGCGAACGTGTATCCGTACATTGGCAAGCTGCCGATCAAGCAGGTCACCAGTCAGCACATCCTCGAGATCATGCGAAGGATGGACAAGGGCGGCGCTCCTACCTATGCAATCCTGATTCGCCAATGGTGTTCTGCGGTGTTTCGGTTTGCGGCCTCAACGATGAGGGCGAACGCGGATCCTGCCGCGGCACTGAAAGGCGCGATTGAAAGGCCAGAAGTGACTCATGCTCGAGCACTCTCCCCCGCGGAAATCTCACAGTACCTCGAGAAGCTGGCGAAGTTTGGCGGGAACCGGACAACGGCCATTGCCCTCGAGTTGCTTTTATTGACGTTTGTGCGTACCGCGGAGATTCGGAGGGCAGAGTGGTCTGAGTTCGATCTGGATGAGGGGCTTTGGAAAATAGCCGCGGGCAAAATGAAGAAGCGCCGGATCCACGTTGTGCCTCTATCAAAGCAGGCTCTCGAGTTAATCCGGGAGTTGAAGGTAATAACAGGGGGCGGGCAATGGCTGTTCCCGAATACCCGGCGCCCGCGGGACGTGATGAGTGCAACCACGATCAACCGGGCGCTCGAGTATATGGGCTACCCAACCGGACAGGTAACCGGACACGACTTCCGCGCCACGGCTTCCACCAGGCTCTATGAAATGGGCTATCCCGAAGCGCACATTGAAATGCAGATGGCCCACGCCAAGAAGAATAAAACTGCCGCGGCGTACAACCATGCCCAGCACCTACCCGAACGGATCCGGATGATGCAGGACTGGTCGGACTACGTTTATTCTCTCGAGAAAGGATCCGGAAAGGTGGTGCCGATCAAATATGCCAGCACACGCCAATGATGCTCCTGCACTGTACGGATAATCAGCCCGATCCCTTGCAGGGCGCGGCTTCAGGGCAATCAGGGATTCTGGCAGCGTTATTGCTTAACACGGTAAAACACGGCTAAACGCGCACCCTTTTGCCCCAAAATTGCCCCATCTTAGCCAGAGTTAGCTTTGAAGGTGATAAGGCGTCTCATACGACAAGATCCTGGCCCCAGAGTGCTCGGCGTTGGTCGTTCCCGTATTCCTTAACAGAAGCTCAAATTTTGCAGTTGTAGTGGGCGTATAGAAAAAGTCGATTGTTTCTGCCGCTGTAGAAGCAGTTTCTGCGCTGGCAACGCTGGTGCCAAGCGCTGATGTGAAAAGCTCCAGCTTTGCCACACCCGCCCCAGTGTTTCTTGAATCAATCACAAACTTGTAAGTTACGCCAGCTTTGAGCTTTATAGTCTTGTAAACATAGCCGTCAGTCAGGTTTATGCTGCGCTCACCTCGGTCTAGCAATGGATCACCAAATGTATATGCTGCGCTTGCGCTGTCGGTGAAACCGTCAACAGCCCCCGCCGTATCCAGAAGATAGGAAAGGTTGTAAATGTCCAGCTCCAGCGGATTCCTGGCGATCAAAGAGGGAACGTAGGTGTCACCTGTATTGTACGGTTCAAGCGGCGAATCAAACCTGCAAAACTCATCAAGAATTGCAGCTCTTTTTATGGAAGAGGAAACAACCCGGAAGGCATAAACTGTCCCGCCTGCACTTGTTGCCGCAAAATGACAGCCGCTAAATTTACAGCGCATGTTGCTGGCAGCACCGTCAAGCTCGACACCGTAAGTTGACGAAAGCTGGTTGAAATAACACCTGTAGAACTCAACGTTAAAGAAGTTCTCTATGTACGCTTGGCCGGTTGAATTTCCTTCAATGTAGCAGTTTGCTACTGTCCAGTTTCCATAAGCGGCAGAGTTAAACCCGAAGTAGGTATTGTAATCAGTAGCGCTCTCAATACTTGAATCCCTGATGACATTGCTGGTGTTGTTTCCTGCTGAAAGCGTATAAAAGTTAATGCGGCCATCTCTCAGCGAGACCCTTTCATAAACAACATTGTTCCCGGTTATATGGTTGATTACCTTGTCACCGCCCTGCATGTAGTTCCCTTCAAAAGAAACCAGGTAGGCGGCATTCACACTCAGGCACCCACTGGAAGAACCAGAGTTTGACTGGATCAGGCTGAAATCTTTGAATCTGAGCCATAGCCCAGAGACACTGAGAATTGGGGCGTCAATATCAGCACTAATTACGCCGGTTCCCTTCACCACAAGGTAGCGGCTATCGGCAAAGTTTATTGTTGAAGAAACCACAAAGTCTCCATCTGGAATGAGCAGAGACTGGTAGCCGGAAGGGTTTGCAGGAAATGTTCTCAAAAGATCAACTGCCGCCTGGATGGCATCCGTGCTGTCAGTTACGCCGTCACCTACAGCCCCAAACCATGAAATGTTTATCGAGTCTTCAATTACGCGCTCTGCATAGTTGCCGTTAGCCAGAACGACATAAATGCCTTCCTGCGGATCGCTCGGCGGCGTGCCAGACTTCACAATGAGCATGCCAGACCTGCCGCCTTCCTCAAGGCTGAACTGAGTACCCGGAGGCACGTCGTAGGCTTTCATAGCGGCGCGGCTGGAAACCGCATGAGCAACACCGTTGACCAATAAAGAGCCTGCATTCCCGCCTGATGGGCTGCTGCCCAAGTCTTGGCGAAGAACTGCATCACCTCTAGAAACTAAGCTAGGATCAGAATCAGGTGTTGTGGCTGTAGTAGTATATGGCAGTGCTGCAGATGCTGAAGGGCTGTAGAACTCGCCACTATAGCGGATAATCGTGTTGTATGTGTCAAGCTCAATGCCAGACGCGTAATCCTCAATCGCATTATCTATTCCAGTGCCCTTAAAGCCAATTTGGTTTGCCAAGGTTACGCGCGCCTTGCCAAATCGGTCATTAACCGTTGGGCTGGTCACGTTGTTGACCATTTCGTCAAACACTTGCGCGTTATCGTAGAGGTCACGCGGATCAGTCGAGCCAACCGCATTGCCAGTGTTGTACTTGGTCATAAATAAATCTCCGGGTAATAAAAAACCCGCTCAATGGCGGGCCTGTTTTGAGAATGACGTTTAGCTTGGGGTGTTGTCGTCGTCGGCGTATACGCGGGCATCGTAGTTGGTGGCCTGCACGCTGACCGATCCAGGGCCTTGTGGGTCGATACTGGAAATCAGCGCCGGGAAGCACCAGCGCTCGGTTGTGCCGAAATAAACGTGCGTTGGTTCTCGATCTGCAGGCAAAACCGCTGGCCAGGGTTCGGGAATCGATACCAGCACCGTGAATTCATCCGGGCCTTCAGCGCACGGGAACGGGCCAACCGTGCTGCCGTCCTCTGCGCGATAGGCGATGACGTAGCTTTTGCCGGCCTCAAAGGTTAGCGGCTCCGAAACCGTGATCCGGTCTGCGCTGATGGCCTCCAAGATCGCCGGCTTGCCGTAGCCTGGAACATCATCCAGCAGCGGAACGTATGACAGGTATTCACTGTTGAGGGCGTCCAACTCGGTTTCAAAGCTGTATGTCCAGCGGCGATAGCGTTGTGCCCTGCGCCGTCTCATGCCGATTCGCCAGGCCCTGGTTCGGTCTGTGACGCCCTTCAGGCTGACTTTATCGAGCTTGATGCCCTGGTCACCTGGCAGAAAGCAGTTGATGGTTTCGGTTGTCCAGGTGTTGCCGTCCGTGTATTCAACTTCAACGCCGTCTGCCTCATCCACCTGTCGCATCTGAGGCGAGCGAATTAGCGGGCCGGTCATGTTCTCGGGACTGTAACCATCCTCAAAGACGGTTCGCGGCTGATCCCTCACCGGCTTAATGACGCCCGTATTGAGCGTCATTTCAGCAAAGCCTGCCCTCAAGATAGTGTCGATGGCATCCTTGGCCGTGCCCGAATTAAAAACGTAATCGAAGGTATCCCCGCGAGGCGTCCAGATGCTCTCCAGTTGCTCCAGCTCTGCCAGGTCAATCTGGTCATCGTCGTAGCCCAATGACTTCGCCACATAGGCCGCAGCCGCCGAGATCTTTCGGGTTTCAGTCTCGGCAGTGAAAGCCCCACCGCTGATTTCCGGCAGCTTGCGCGTGGCAATTAAGTTGATCCTATTATTGGAGGCGCTTGAGATCTCGTCAGAGCCGGTGATGGTGACAGCCATGGTTGTGACGCCCGGATAACTGGTCACTGTCGGCAGCTTGGCCCGAAGCGCTGTGAACTCCAGGCGATCCAGGGACGTGACAGACACATCCTCCGAGCCAAGCCGGCTAACCCGGATCTCGGGGCGGATTGCCGACGGCAGACTGAGCGAGAAGGTAAAGCCTAGTTGATCCCGGGTTGCCCCGCTGACGGTTTCTTCCTGAACCTGCCAGGTGGTGGCGCCCACTTCGCGCCATTCAATCCGGATGGTTCGGCTGCGGCTGTTGATGGACTCTCCATCCACCACGCCAAGCCCTTGAGGGGCGAAAATATCCACCTCGACGCTCTGAGTGGTTTCGTTCTCAGGGCAGGCGACAAAAGGGCCGGCACGGTTTGCGGTGAAGTTGTCGGCCTGCCACTCAATGTCTACCGTCATGCTTGTGGCCGGCAGGCTGCCAGTCCAGTCGGGATCTGTCGCGCCTCCGGCTAACTGGCGCTCAACATCAATGGATGAGCTGCTGTTAATGGCTGTCAGCTTGTACTCGGTGCCGTCCTTCTCGATGCTCATGGAGCCGGAGAGGCCGGAGGAATCCGTAACTGGATCGCCGCCCACGGTTTCCAACGTTATCTCGGTGCCGGCGCCATTGATCGTGGTAATGACGTAAGTGCCATTCACATCGACATTTGACTCGATGTTCACGGTCAGGCCGGCAGCCAAGTGCTGGAAGTTACCGTTGAAAATCAGTGTGGCGCCAATGCCCGGGTCCGTAATGGTGATGGACTGCAGCATCTTGATCGAGCCTTCAAGGCCCGCGCTC
>JAWWAT010000145.1:0-7776 GCA_033721635.1 Marinobacter sp.
GAAAGCGGCCCGGACGTCTTCGTTCACTACAGCGCTATTCAAGGTGGCGGTTTCAAGACTCTGGCTGAAGGCCAGCAAGTCGACTTCACCGTTACTGAAGGCCAGAAAGGTCCTCAGGCAGAAAACGTAGTTGCTGTTTAACTAACAGTCAGCACGTTTCAGAAAAGGCAGCCTCGGCTGCCTTTTTTAATGTCTTTTTTTCGTCTCCGCATCCGCTAATACGTCACACGATGGCGATCAAAGATTTCCTCGATTTCCCGCCTCTCTTCTGTCGGGATCATAACCCTGATGATATTTTCCTGCTCCTCAATGTAAATATTCTCCTGGGGAAGGCCCATGGCAATCAAGTCATCTCTGACGTTTCTGGCCTGCTCTTTCGACGTGAAGTTTCCGTTCAGTGCTTTGCTCATAAAACTATCCTCCGGATAGTTCATCTACCCATTTATAAGATTAGGAGATGGAAGAACACCTGTAAACTCGACTCCGCTTTTCCACTATTTATTCATTGATCCCGCCAGCTGTAGTCTATATTTACAAATGGGCATCACGCCTACCCCAACCCGAACAGCGTAGTTGCTGCTTTACCACCCATGGCAAAACCGCGTTTGGCGCGTTAGCAGACTGAATCCGGATGGGCAATCGCCACCCGTACTCTGTGCGCCCTGTGAGGAAAGTGCCATGAGCAAGCCTGATCGGTTCATTTCCATGAATCCCCGTATCCTGACCCTGTCACTCATACTCTGTATCGTGACGCTCCCTGTCTGGGCCAACGAACAGCACGACTTGTCGAGCGGAAATGCCGCCATTGAAGTCGTTATTCCATTTGCCATCCCGGCCATTTTTGAGGCGTCACCCACTGCCAGCGATGCAACGCTGGTATTGCGGACCACCACGTTGATCACAAACAGCTGGTTTGATGCGGTTGCGCCCTATCACCCCACCGCGGTCGGCGTTTATTCAGATCTTGGACGACGACCGGCAAACGAGAGTGAAGACAACCTCAACCTTAATATCTCTCTGCTTCATGCGTCATACCACGTCCTGAACAGCCTCTACCCCCATCGAAATGACGACTGGCGCACCATGCTGAATTCCGTCGGGCTTGATCCTGACAATAACTCGACCGACCTGACCGAGCCTGCGGGCATCGGGAACTCGGCGGGCCAGGCTTTGGTAGCGGCCCGGGAAAACGACGGCATGAACCAGTTGGGGAACGAAGGCGACAGGACTTATCATCGCGCGCCCTATGCTGACTACACCGGCTATGCCCCGGTGAACACTGCCTATGAGCTCAGTGATCCTTCACGCTGGCAACCTGCAATGACAGGCAGCAATGGCATTTTCAAGATTCAGCAGTTTGTAACGCCTCAGATGCGGTTGACCACGCCATACTCCTACCACAGCCCAAAACGCTTTCGCGCGAAGCCGCCGGTCAATAGCAAAGTGCGCAATTTTGGCGCCTACCGGGGCCAGGCAGACGAGGTGTTGCAGGCGTCGGCCAGCCTGACGGACGAGCAGAAGGCCATGGCGGAGCTGTTTGACAACAAAATCAACAGTCTTGGTTTCTCAGCTGTCTTCGCCGCTTTCAGCCAGCAGTTGTCACTGGCAGAATTCATCCAGTATGACTTTCTGACCAATATGGCAGCTTTCGATACGGCCATTGCGATCTGGCAGGAAAAGGAGCGCTTTGATGCGGTCCGGCCCTTCAGCGCCATTGGTTTTATCTACGGCGACCAGCCGGTTACCGCCTGGGGCGGCCCGGGGCTGGGGACGGTGTATGATCTGAGAGGCTCTGACTGGACCAGTTATCTGCCCGTTGCAGACCACCCGGAATACCCCTCGGGCTCCGCCAGTTTCTGCGCGGCGCATGCCCAGGCCAGCCGGCTGTTCCTTGGCTCAGACCAGCTTGGCTATGTTGTATCCGTACCAAAGGGCAGCTCACGTATCGAACCGGGATTCACGCCAACGGCAGATCTTGATCTGGTGTTCCCCACCTGGAGCGACTTTGAGCAGAATTGCTCAATGAGCCGTTTCTGGGGAGGTGTGCATTTTCTCGCCTCGCTTCCTGCCGGGGAGAAAATCGGTAAGCGGGTGGCAGGCTACGCCCATGACTTTCTGGTTGCGAAACTGAATGGGCACTAGAGCCGCAGCTCCAGCCCCATTTCCCAGAAATCAATTTCCAGCCGGGTAGCCTCACTGAATATCCGGGTCAACTGGCTGGAACGGGCTAGCGTTGAAACTCGCTGCTTTCATAAATGGCCCGTCTGGCCAGGTCATCGACTTGTCACCGGACTGACACGGTTTTGTCACCCGCAAGGATTACCGTTGCATTGTAAGTCGCAATCAAGCGAGCTTATTTATTGCAAAAGGTGATCTCATGGCGTCTGCACAATCCCGTGACATGATGCTCCGCATAGAGGATATGGGGGTAACCTACCCCGGTAACGTCCTCGCACTCCGTCCCACCACCGTTGATTTTCACAAAGGCGAGTTTACCGTTCTGCTCGGCCTTTCCGGTGCGGGTAAATCCACCTTGCTCCGTTCGCTGAATCACCTGGTGTTGCCCACCACTGGCAAGGTGATCTCGGCCGAGTTCGGTGCCCTCGACACCAGCAAGACAGTACGCCGCCATCGGTGCAGAACCGCCATGGTGTTCCAGCACCATCAGCTCATCGAACGACACACCGCGCTCCAGAATGTACTGACAGGCCGGCTCGCCTACCACAGCACCTGGCGCAGCCTTTTTCCGCTACCCAGGCAGGAGCTTGAACTTGCCCTGCACTGCCTTGAGCGTGTTGGCCTTGCCGAAAAAGCCCTGGCCCGGGTTGACCAGCTGTCTGGCGGCCAGCAGCAGAGGGTGGGTATCGCCCGGGCCCTGGCCCAGCAACCCGCCATGATCCTGGCGGACGAGCCCGTCGCCAGTCTGGACCCGGCAACCTCTGAACGGGTACTCACACTCCTGCGGGATATCTGCCGTGAAGACGGCATCACGGCCGTTATCTCCTTGCACCAGTTGGAGTATGCCCAGCGGTTTGCCGACCGGATCATCGGGCTGGCCAATGCCCGGATCGTGTTCGACGCAGCTCCGGCAGAGATGGAGCAATGTCACCTTCAAGAAATCTACCACGCTGCAGGCGGCGCTGCTTCCGCCACCAGCGAGAGTGCCGTATCTGAATCCCAGCCCCAAACCACAACACCCCCACCCAAGCAACTGGAGATAGCCCAATGAAATCGATATTCAGTTTATTGCTCGCGTTCTGCGTGATGATGGGAATAAATATGCAGGCCTCGGCAGCAGATCCTGACCCGGACCTGCTGAAAGTTGCCCTGCTCCCTGATGAAAACGCCTCCGAACTGATCAAACGCAACCAGCCACTGAAAGATTACCTTGAAAGCACACTGGGCAAAGAAGTGGAGCTGATTGTCACAACAGACTATTCCTCCATGATCGAAGCCATGCGTTTCGGCCGTATCGATCTGGCCTACTTTGGCCCTCTTTCTTACGTGATGGCAAAAAGTAAAAGTGAAATCGAACCCTTTGCCGCAATGATCGTAGATGGCAAGCCCACCTACCGGTCCATCATTATTGCCAATACAGATTCCGGAGTTGAGTCCTTCGACGATATCAAGGGCAAGAAAATGGCCTATGGTGATCGCGCTTCAACCTCAAGCCACCTGATTCCCAAAACCGTGTTGCTTGAATCAGCAGGCCTGGAAGCTGACAGGGACTATGAAGCCCATTTCGTCGGCACCCACGACTCCGTTGCGGTAAACGTCGCCAACGGCAATGCCGATGCCGGGGGCCTGTCTGAGGTGATCTTTGAGCACGTGAAGGATCGCGGCCTGATTGACCCCAAGAAAGTCAGGGTTCTGGGGCACAGCGATGAGTTTCCCCAGTACCCCTGGGCGATGCGTTCCAACCTGAAGCCGGAACTCAAGCAGGAAATTCAGGACGCTTTCATCAACATCGACGACAAGGAAATTCTGGACAACCTGAAAGCGGAAGGCTTTGCCGTTGTCACGGATTCCGACTATGACGTCATCCGCAAGATGGGCGGCCTTCTCAACCTTGATTTCGCAAAGATGTAGGGAGGCATTATGCATCACAGTACGACGGAACCGGCGGCACTGTCGCCGGCCCCGTCGGCTTCCGTGCTGGATGAACACGCACGGGGCTGGCGGAGCAAGGTCTTGCAGGCAAGCGTGGTGCTGGCGGTGATTAGTTTTGCCAGCTGGTATGTGGATCTGCTCAACTTACGCACTCTCGCCAACGGCGTTCCAGCAATCGCAACCCTGCTTGGAGAATCTCTGCCCCCTGACTTCACCAATGTGATGGACTGGGTATCACCCCTCCTCGACACCCTGGCAATGAGCATTGCCGGCACCGCCATCGCAGTATCGGCTTCCGTGCCACTGGCTTTCTTGGCAGCCCGCAACACAACGCCGCATCCGGTTGTGTTCCACGTTACCCGCACCATTCTGAATGGCCTGCGTTCGGTGCCGGAACTCATCATGGGGATCATTTTCGTGGCTGCCGTGGGCTTTGGCGCGCTGCCGGGCGTACTTGCCCTTGGGCTGCATTCCATCGGTATGGTGGGGAAATTCTTTGCCGAAGCCATTGAGCATGTGGATGAGGCCCCTGTAGAGGCCGCCGATGCCTCCGGCGCTACCCGGCTGCAGGTACTCTGGCACGCGGTTCTGCCGCAGGTGCTGCCACAGTTTGCCGACGTTTCCATCTATCGCTGGGAATACAATTTCCGCGCTTCCACGGTGATGGGCATGGTCGGCGCCGGCGGTATCGGCTTCGAGCTCATGGGGTCATTGCGCATCATGCAGTATCAGGAAGTCAGTGCCATCCTGATTGTCATTCTGTTGATGGTAACCATGGTGGACAGCCTGAGTGGCCACCTGCGAAAGAAATTCAAATAAGGACAGCGAATGAAACCAAGAGTTGTCATTACCCACCGGGTTCACGACAGTATCCTGGCCAGCCTGGAACCTCACTGTGAACTGATAACCAACCAGTCACCCACCTCCTTGCCCGCAGATTCGGTGAAGGCTCGTGCGGCAACAGCGGATGCCATGATGGCGTTCATGCCGGACCGTATCAGCGAGGAATTCCTGGTGGCCTGCCCTAACCTGAAGGTTATTGGCGCTGCTTTAAAAGGGTTCGATAACTTTGACGTCGACGCCTGCACCCGACACGACGTCTGGCTGACCTTCGTTCCCGATCTGTTGACCGTGCCTACTGCCGAGCTCACCGTCGGTTTGACCATCGGTCTGATTCGGCAGATACGTGCCGTAGACGACTTTGTCCGCTCTGGTAATTTTCAGGGCTGGCAGCCCCGCTTCTATGGACTGGGTATTGATGGCTCTACAATCGGTATCGTGGGCATGGGTGCAATCGGAAAGGCGGTCGCAGAACGACTCCGGGGCTGGGGCGCCAGAATGGTCTATTCCCAGCCGGAAGCTCTGCCAGCAACAGAAGAGGACGCCCTGGGGCTTACCAGGTTAAACCTTGATGAGCTGCTCGCCTCATCCGACATCGTGATACTGGCGCTGGCCCTTAATGAGCAGACCCTACACACCATAAATCATGAACGCCTGCTCCGGATGAAGCGGGGTGCCTTTCTGGTTAACCCATGCCGTGGCTCGGTGGTGGACGAGCAGGCGGTATTGCAGTCACTGAAATCCGGACATCTGGAGGGGTATGCAGCAGATGTATTTGAGATGGAAGACTGGGCCAGGGAGGATCGTCCCAAACAGATTGACCCGGCTCTCCTGGCGCACCCGAATACACTGTTTACGGCCCACACCGGTTCCGCTGTCATGAGCGTAAGGCTGGCCATCGAGCAGCGTGCTGCCGACAACATACTCCAGGCACTGAAAGGCGAGCGGCCCAGGGACGCTATCAATTCGCCGCTGCACCCAAAGGGGACCGCATGTTGAACCTGGTCTGGCTAAAGAGTTTTATCACGCTGGTCCAGCACAGGAGTTTCCAGGCCGCCGCCAACAACCTCGGAATCGCCCAGCCTACGATCTCCCAGCATATTCAGAAGCTGGAAGAACAACTGGATACGCTGCTCATCCGGCGGGGAAGATCAGGCTGTGAGCCTACAAGGGCCGCGCTGGCGCTGATGCCATTCGCACTCAGCATGCTGCGCCTCGATGAACGCGCGCGGGAAGCGGTAGCAGGCACGGGCCTGCGGGTTGGCGCCAGTTCCAACATCGGCATTTACATGCTCCAGCCCCACGTTCGCAGGTTTATAGACAGGCAGGCAGCTCCCGACGTTGATCTGGTAATCGACAACAACCCCTCTATCGCCAGACAACTGACCAGCGGAGAACTCGATGTGGCGGTTATGGAATGGTGGCAGCCAAGGCCAGGTTTCCAGGCGCGTGACTGGAAACAGGAGCCTGTGGTGCTGATTGTTCCACCGGATCATCCCTGTGCGGGGCTGAAACAGATCGACCGGGAAACCCTCGCCGGTATGACACTGCTTGGGGGAGAACCGGGCACAGGTACGGGTCGGCTGTTGGCGAGTTTTTTCGGCGAGAACGGACCCTTTCCGGACGTATCCATGCAACTGGGAAGCACAGAGGCGGTGAAACAGGCGGTAAAGGCAGGCCTTGGTATTTCACTGGTGCTGGCAGCCGCTGTCAGTGAGGAAGTGCGCCTGGGCACCTTGCGGGCGATACCGGTCAGCGACCCCGGGCTGGCGAAGGAACTGATGGTTATCTGCCCTGAAGCCATCGCCCGACACCCACCCGTTTCCACGTTCGTCAGCCACCTGTGTCACTGAACCATAGCCCTGGTAGTCGTTACCAGGGCAACTCCTCGCCATTGCTGTGCCAGAACGATCCGGTGTTCTCCAGATTCAGGCCCTCGATCCTCGCCGCAAGGCCCTTCGCTGACTCCTCGGGAGTAATCAGGCCACCAAAGTTCACCATTCGGGTTTGCACATAGCCCGGGTGCAGCTGGGCTACTGCTATGCCCTTTGGCTTCAGATCCATGGCCAGCGACTTGCCAAAGGCGTTCAGCGCGGCCTTGGAAGCCCGGTATCCATAGCGGCCGCCGGAATCGTTATCCGCAATAGAACCCATGCGGCTGGTGATGTTGGCAATCTTGCCGCCGGCAGGTATCTGCGACGCCAGTGCTTCTGCCACACGCAACGGGGCGTAGGCGTTGACCTCCATCTGGGTGCGTATGGAATCGAAGTCAATACTGCCCAGCTTTTCATCCTGCAACAGGCCGGCGTTATTGATCAGCAGATCGATGGACTGGCCTTTCAACTCGTCGGTCAGTTTCCGGATGCCGTCCTCGGTGGTCACATCCACCCCCACAACGATCCGCGCAGCAATTTCTGTCAGCTCCGGGGACGTTTCACGGCACACACCAATAACATCACACCCTTCACCAGCGTAATGGCGAGCGAGCTCCAGCCCAATGCCACGATTGGCGCCGGTAATCACTACGGTTTTTCTGTCAGGCATGGAAGCCTCCTGATCTGTGGAAAGGAATCATTTACTTACCCTCGGGAATCAGCTCATGTTCGAACCGGCCAAGAACGACCATAATCACCAGTGCAAGACCAGTCACCATCCCCGCCAGGTAGAAATTATTGATGCCGGCGGCAACGCCGCTAGCACCTGCAAGCCAAATGGATGCGCCCGTGGTGATGCCATGAATCTGCCCGCCACTGCGGATAATGCTACCAGCGCCCAGGAAACCGATACCGCCAACCACGCCCTCGACCACCCGGGTAGGATCTATGC
>JAWWAT010000146.1:0-7666 GCA_033721635.1 Marinobacter sp.
AAACCTGCCATTGCAGGCCATTCTTTTCGCGATCGCGCTGTGTCTGGGCCTGCTGCTGCTGTTCATGGTGTTTGCGAAGTTTCTGGTGCGCCGATTCGGCTTCAGCCTGGAAGACGAAGCCGCGGTGGTGTTCTGCGGCTCGAAAAAAAGCCTCGCCTCGGGCCTGCCGATGGCCAAGGTTCTGTTCTCGGGGCATCCCGGTTTCGGCATGATCGTTTTGCCGATCATGTGCTACAACCAGATACAGGTGATTGTTGGCGCCATCCTGGCGCAGAAATACCGGGAAAAAATTGAAAAGGCGAACGCGGATAAGCTTGGATGAGCCGTGAGGCGGACTCAACCGCCTCCCCCACCCATTCCGCCAAAGAGCATGGCAAGAATCGCCAGGCCGACAATCCAGCCAATCACCGCCGGCCAGAAATTCACCATCTGGGGTGGCCGCTCACCCTGCTCTTCCGCCATACCGGGCTCCGGATAGTCGCGCTCATCTGCCACCTCCGGAGCCTCCTCCACGGTGAACCAGCCAAACCATTCCCCGAGAAACTGGGCAACCGGCGTCGAAAAGGTGCCGTTTTCCGCCATGGGGCGCACCTGGGGTTCCAGTTGCCGGCCAATCTCACGGCGCAATAGCGGCTGGTCTGCGGGAGGCTCGCACAGAATGGCTTTCCAGATGCCAGCATCCTTGGCGCGGGAAGAGTCATTCATCAAAGCCTTGATCTGAATCACCACTTCACGAACCACCTGGCCTTCGTTGGCATCGAGGGGGCGCTCAGGCTCCTCGTCCTGCTGCTGGCTGGGCTGTCCGGACTGGGCCGGTTCCGCTGCCCGTGTTGCCGGGGCCGGAGAATCGCCCACCGCCTCCCGGAAGGCCTGCTCCAAACTTCTCGCCTCCTCTTCCGAGGCAAATTTGAGCTGTTGCTCATACGCATCCTGGATTTTCCGACGATCGCCGGTTGGCTCAATTCCAAGGATTTCCCAACAATTCATACAGCTGCAACTCCCGGGCCGAGATTCATTACATTTCTGAGAGACAAAACGCCTGTAGTCCCTTACGATAGAACCTACTCATAATAAAACCGCTTTAACCTTTTTCTCGGCAGATTATAGAACGTCAACCATGCATCAATCGACAAAAACGGCAGGGGCGCACAACGTTAGCTCTTTCCTACCCCGCCTCGGCGTCAGCCTCACCCTTTCAGTTCTGCTACCGGCCACCGCGCTTGCGCAGACTGATACCCCCGATTTCATGCCCGGATTGCTTGCCCTGGAAGGTGAACAAAGCGAAATTCCCGAGGTCCTGACGACAACCCGACTGCGCCAGTCAAAGCTCCGGGTGCCCGGGACCACCACCATCATTACCGGCGACATGATTCGTGACCTCGGCATCATGAACCTCGTAGAGGCATTCAGGCTGGTACCTGGCATGGTGGTCGGTCACTGGGGCAGCACCAATCCGGTGGCAACCTACCACGGTACTTCCCAATACGAGCAACGTCGGTTACAGGTTCAGATCGACGGGCGAACCGCTTACCGGATCAGCCTGGCCGACGTGGACTGGCTCGGAATGCCCGTAGCACTGGAAAACATCGAGCGCATCGAAGTGAGTCGTGGGCCCAATTCGGCCGCTTATGGCATCAATGCATTCCTCGGCAGTATCAATATCATCACCCGGTCACCGGAAGATACCGCCGGCGTGGAGGCCTACACCTCTGTTGGATCCCGGGGGCACCTTCGCGCGTTCACGTCTGTCGGCGATACCGATGCCGACAAGAGCTGGAGGTTGTCTTACGAAAAGCGCAAATCCAACGGCTTTGACCATCAGATTGACGACGGAGAGCTTTTTCCGTTTCACGATGGCCATGACGTAAACAACTTTAACTTCGACAGCGCATTCCGAATTGACCGGCAGCATTCCATTGACTTCCGAGCTGGCGTGCTGGATGGGGTCAATGAGGAAGATCGCATGAAGTCCGGAAAACTGGGTGCAACCACGAATCCGGACATTATCATGGATGACTATTACCTCCATGTCCGGTTCAACGGCGCGACTTCGCCCGATCATTTCTACCACATTCAGGCAAGTTACCAGAACCAGAGGCAAAGGCAGCGTTGGTCGGTATCTGCGCCCGCGGCGCAAATCAATGCCATTTTGCCAACCGGCTTCCCTGCCTTTCCCGAGGATCAGGGTCCGTTCATCGCTGACCTGAATGAAGACCTGGAAGAAACGCGACAGGAAATTGAATTCCAGGACACCATTATTTTCAGTGACCAGTTCAAGCTGGTCTCGGGTTTGGGCTATCGAAAGGACTCGTTTCATTCCGAGACCTACTTTAACGGCAAAGGCAACAACTACCAGTCCAGGGTGTTCGCCAATGCGGAATACTCGCCGTTTCGCTGGCTTACCTTCAACGCCGGCGGGAACTGGGAGCGGACCACAACCACCGATGAAGACTATTTCTCTCCCAGAGCCGCAGCAAACTTCATTCTGAACAGCAATCACGCGCTGCGGTTCGTGTATTCACGAGCGGTTCGTACACCGGATGCCTTCGAACAGAATCCGGACTGGGGCTACACGCCAAGAAACGTCCAGGCACCGTTTGAAGTACTCGAAGGCCAAAGAATTGAGGTCGAAAACCTGCTGGACCCGGCCACCTCCACGTACGGAGAAAGGCTTGAAGAAGAATGGATAACGTCGCGGGAGATCAGCTACTTTGGCCAGTACCACCTGGAAAGCGCCCTGCTCTCGGTAGAAGTGCGCTACTTCAACGACGACTTCGATGACATGATCAGCGGCGTTATCAACGAAGAAGAGTGGTATATCGCAAACAACGTGGATCTCGAGCAGGAAGGTGTCGAGCTGGAAACCTCTCTCGAATTTTCAGGAACCAAACTCCGCGCCACCTACGCCTACCTTGAGCAGGAAGGCAGGTACACGGGCGATCCCAACGCACTGCCGCTGAACAAACAGGAACGCGCTGTCGATCTTCTGGCCCGGCTTTCGGCCCGCGATTCAGGGAGCTTTGCCTGGATCCAGGTTCTGCCCAAGGGTTTTACGACCTCCGCAGCCATGTACTGGACCAACGAAGTGAGGGAAACCCGATTCGAGCGTGCTGATTTCCGTCTGGCCCGGCGGGTGGACAAAACGGATTACAGTTATATGCTGGCACTGACGATCCAGCACTACCTGAATCCCAAACACTGGATCAGCCCGGATAACCGGATTGAAGATCACAACCAGTTCTTTGTTGAGGCTGGTATTCGTTTCTGAATTCAACAAGGAAAGCGTGAGCCCTGGACGGTATGGAACGAAGGTCAGGCACGAATCACCGAATGCGGCCCGGAAGCGGAATCCGGGGGCTTGTAAACAAGGCCCTCTGGTTACTGCTTTTGGCCGCGTTCTCTGCATTCGTCAGCGCTCAGGAATCAGCGGCTCGGACTGTTTACTTCTCTGGCTCAGGAAACGCACCTCTTGACCAACACCTGGTGCAGCTGCTGAAAACAGAACTTGAGCCAGGAATTTCCCTGGTCGAAGTTTCCGACGACCAGCTCGCCACGCTGGATACCGGGCCGATCATCACGGCTGGACCTGCCGCCTTCTCTCGCGCCCGCCAGGCGAACCGTTCCGCGCCAATTCTCGCAATGCTGGTTGATAAATCCTTCATTTCCGGTTTTGCTGAACGCTCCCCGGGCCAGATCACCGGCGTTCTCTATGATGTCCCTCTTATTCGCCAGGCTCTGACGGGAAAGGCCATCCTCCCGCAGGCCACTCGGATAGCACTGCTGGCAACCGCAGATTCAGTGGAACTCTACGAACCGCTGATTGATGAATTGCCAGCCTATGGCATGTCCGCCCGGATTTTTCTGGTGGACGACAACGACGAACTGATCCCGACGCTCGTCCGGGCATTGGGTTACGGGGATTTTCTGCTGGCCGCCCCAGACAGCGCCATCTACAACCCCAGAACCATCAAACACATTCTGCTAACCGCCTATCGCCGTAATAAGATCGTTATCGGACCGACCCAGGCTTATGTCAAAGCGGGGTCACTGGCATCCAGCTATGCGCCGTTCCCGGAGATGGTCGAGATGGCAGATGAATTTCTGGCCGTTTTTTTTGAGACAGGAGAATTTCCGGCCCCCGCCTACCCGGAAGACTTCCGGGTCGAAGTGAATGCTCAGGTTGCACGCTCCCTGAACATCCCCCTGCCCGGCCGTGAGGATATTGCCACGCGAGTCGATCGACAACTGACCGTCAACGGGGAGGTGTCTGATGAGTAAGGTCCAAAGACAGCAGCGCCCCCTTTCGCGCAAACTGCTCATGCTCGGAGCGCTCCCTGCGGTTGTGATGTTTATCGTGCTGATGGTGTTTTTCACGTCTGCCCGGCTTGAAGATGCTCGCCGTGATGTGTCCGATAGCAGCCAAATGCTTGCAGACAGCCTGGCGCCGGCGCTGGAGTATGCGGTTGTCTCTGGCAACACCCTGGCCCTCGATCAGATTCTTTCCCAGTCCCTCCGCCGCAGTAAGGCCGACTGGATCCGCGTTTCTGATGTTATGGGTGACCAGATTGGCTTCGTGTCCCACGAACCGATCACCACCGGGGATATGCCAGAGCGTTATCAGATCTATGAGGCGGAAATCCTTCAGCAACCCCTCGAGTTCGGCTCCGAGCGAACTGCAGAATGGTTCGAACCGGACTATGGCTTTGGTTCAGGGTCCCTTCGGGTCGGCACTGTTCAGGTCGGCGTTGGTAATGACGTTCTTGCCGACAGGCGGCAGGATATCCTCTGGACCTCGATAGCTGTTGGCGTGGCCCTCCTGCTGTTTACCATCCTGATTATCAACCATTTCCTTGGCACAATTCTCGCGCCCATCCGGGATCTGGCCGGTCGGATCGGTCAACTGACTGCCGGCCATTATCAGGAACGCCCCCTGAATACCCATCAGAGCTCCAGAGAGATTGTCGCGATCGAAGAGCAGCTCAATCAGCTAGCAAGCCATCTCGCCAGTCTGAAAACAACCAGGGATCAAACTCTGGCCGCCTCAGAGGGCGCCAGGGAAAAAGCCGAAATGGCGAACCAGGCGAAATCCGAGTTCCTCGCCACCATGAGCCATGAGCTACGGACACCATTAAACGGCGTTCTTGGCATGGTAGATCTGATCCAGGAAGACCCGCTCACCCATCGTCAGCGTGAATACCTCAAGACCGCCCGTCAGTCCACGGAAGACCTGCTGACAGTGATCGCCGATATCCTGGATTACTCAAAGATGGACAGTGGCACGCTGAAGCTTGAGAGTCAGGAGTTTGATCTTCGGGAGCTGATTTCCAACTGCACCGCCACCTACCGGCACCTGGCGGAGCAACAGGGCCTGGCTCTCAATCTGAAGTTCTACGGCGACTGGCCGGACAACCCGGTTGTAGTCGGCGATCCGGCGCGTCTCCGTCAAGTGCTTGCCGGGCTGGCCGACAACGCCATCAAATTTACGGGTGATGGCTTCATTAATATTCAGGCCGGCTGTTTCGCGCTGGAGGAGAACTGCGTGATTCTGAACTGTTCCGTGAGCGATTCCGGTTCCGGGATTCCGGTCGAACGCCTGCAGGACATCTTCAATTCCTTTGAGCAGCTTGATGGCGGCAATAGCCGACTATACGGCGGTACTGGCCTGGGCCTGTCCCTGGTACAGCGACTGGTGGAACTCATGGGCGGCCACATTCAGGTGGAAACCGATCTGGGGAAAGGCTCCTCGTTCCGCTTTGAGCTACCTTTCGAGCTGGCCAATCCGACCGGCCAGCCAGAGCCTTCCGGCTCAACACCCAGGGAAGCCATCAATAGCACCAGCCACGCACTTGTGGTGGAAGACAACCCCGTAAACCAGCGCGTGGCCACCGCCATGCTAAAACGGCTGGGTTTCCAGACGGATTCCGCTAATAACGGCAAGGAAGCGCTGGAGAGAGTCACCACCAACCACACGGGCTACGACATCATCCTGATGGACTGCCAGATGCCGGTGATGGACGGGTACGAAGCCACCCGTTATATACGGGAGTGGGAACAGAGCAACGGGCAGATTGGCACGCCAATTATTGCGTTAACGGCGGATGTACTGCCCGGAACGGAGAAAAGCTGTCTGGACTGCGGCATGAATGATTATCTGGCAAAACCAGTCCGCAAGGAAACACTCCGTGAGGTTCTGAGCCGCTGGGTTCAGCTCTAGAGGGGCTCCGGCGCCCTCTTTCGGGCGCCGGGAATAATTCAGGCCACCGGCTCCCGCATGGTGACAAACTCTTCCGCAGAAGTCGGGTGAATTCCCAGGGTCGCGTCAAACTGGGCCTTGGTGGCACCAGCCTTGATGGCAACCGCCAGGCCCTGGGTAATCTCACCCGCGTCGGGGCCCACCATGTGCGCACCCAACACTTTGTCCGTCTCGTCGTCCACGACCAGCTTCATCAGGCTACGCTCATCCCGACCGCTCAGGGTGTATTTCATCGGCCGGAATTCGGAACGATAGATCCGCAGCCGGTGCCCTGCTTCGCGGGCTTCTTCCTCGGTCAGACCCACCGTGCCGATATTGGGCTGACAGAACACGGCGGTTGGTATGGCGGCATAGTCCATCTCACCCTTGCCATCGCCAAACAGACGCCTGGAGAGCACCATGCCCTGGGCCAGGGCAACCGGCGTAAGCTGCGGGGTTCCAATCACATCACCCAGCGCGGTAATTGAGGGCACAGCGGTCTGGAAGTGATCGTCTACCACCACATGCCCTGAAGCGCTGAGCTGAACGCCAAGGTCGGTCAGGCCCAGACCGTCGACAAGCGCCCGCCGTCCGGTCGCCGCCATCACCAGCCCGGTTTCCAGGGTTTCGCCATTGTTCAGTTGAACCCGGTAGTGGGCATTCTCGGCTTCAACCGACTCGATGGTTACACCAAACTGCAGTTTGACGCCTTTCTTGCGCATTTCCTGTTCCGTAAACCGGCGAATATCCCCGTCAAACCCACGCAGGAACAAATCACCCCGGTACAGCAGGGTGGTTTCAACACCCAATCCCGCAAGGATCCCGGCAAACTCCACAGCGATGTAACCGCCGCCCCACACCACCGCCTGCTTCGGCAACTGCGGCAGGTAGAACATTTCGTTGGAGGTGAGGATGCATTCCTTGCCGGGCACATCGGGAATAACCGGCCAGCTGCCTGTCGCAATGGTAATGTGTTTTGCACGGTAAGAAGCGTCGCCGACAACAACGGTGTTCGCATCCGCCAGTGACGCCGTCCCTTCAATGATGGTTACGCCGGCATTTTCCAAGAGCCGGCCATAGATACCATTGAGGCGCTCGATTTCGGCATTCTTGTTGGCGACCAGCTTTGGCCAGTCGAAACTGACATCGTCAAGAGGTACCTGCCAGCCATAACCCGCGGCGTCTTCCAGCTCATCGTGGACATGGGCCCCGTAGACGAACAGTTTCTTTGGCACGCAGCCGACGTTCACGCAGGTCCCACCAAGGTACCTGGACTCAACCACAGCCACCTTTGCGCCTCTCTGGGCAGACATTCGAGCGAGACGGACACCGCCGGAGCCGGCGCCGATAACGATCAGATCAAAATCCTGCTGGTCAGACACAGCTTCTCCCGTTAAACGTTAGATAAGGTCAGGTTTGGCCTGTTGCGGCCGT
>JAWWAT010000147.1:0-7654 GCA_033721635.1 Marinobacter sp.
CCTGAAGCAGAGGCGTGTGCCTTGCCAGGTGTTCGGAGAGAAAGTCCGGTACAAAGTGCTCCTCAATGTGTGCTGAGAGATTGTTTTCGCCAAGACGATAGATGCCAAGAAGCTGAACGAGGTCGTTATGCATGCGTTCGGCTTCATACTGCAGGGTGTTGAAGCGCGAGGACTCCCCAAGGCTTGCTTCGTGCTCACCGCGAAGTTCGTCCAGGGAGTTCAGGAGCATGCCAAGCGAGTTCTTCATATCATGAACGGCTGAGGCGAGTACCATGGAAAAATCGATATTCTGGTCTTTCATTGCATCAGTCCCTTCAGCTTGCGTTGTAAAGCGAGATAGCGCCGGTATTGGCGGTGTTGCTCTGGCAGTTCTTTTAATCGATCAAGGCACGACTGACAGCGTTTCAGGAGCTCAGGGTTACCCGGATTATTGTCATGCTCCTTCGTCAGCACCTGAACGAGGTTGAGGTTCAGAGCCGCGTGGTCAGGGACAATCTCGAGGGCCTTTGAAAAGGTTTCGGCGGCTTCTTGCAGGTTTCCTGACTCGAAGGCTCTGATGCCATCCCGGTTCAGGGTTCGGGCTTTGATCTTCTGACGGAATCCAACGGGCTCATCCAGAAGGCTTTCAATCTTCTGGAGAGTTTCAGGATCATCGCTGAAACGTTCCGACATTTCCCCCAGTAACTGTTTGGCATCGGTTTCCTGACCCAGGCGAAACAGGGTCTTGGCATAATCCAACCCTGTTCGTGCGTTCAGGGTTGCGTTGTCCTGGAGCTCCGGCCTGATGCTCTCGAGGAGCTCGGCTGCCTGTCGGTCTTTTCCCTGCCCGGCGTAAACCCGGCACTGCACGATCCGGCTACGCAGGCCGATGTCTTCTTCGCCCTCAAAGCGCTTTTCCATTTTCTGGAGCACGGCGAGTGCTTCTTTGGCTCTTGATGCCCCCGATTCTTCCAGATCGCCCTCACTGAGATCCGAGAGCGTTTGGCCGAGTGCAAGATAGTGTTCGGAATTGTCGTGAATCGAGTGAGTGCCCAGCTCTACCGTTCGACGCCATGCATCGGACGCCGTGTCCATGTCCTGGTTGGACACGGCAAGTTCTGCGAGGTGTTTTTGCCTGAGCAGGGCATTGGGAGAGTGCTCTGCCGCTTTCTCAAGAACCTGCTGTGCCTGGGTTGGCCGGCCCTGTCGTTCCAGACCCTCGGCTAGAAGATCGTAGGCCTCCATATAGTCCGGGTGTTTTGCGAGAAGGTCACGAAGACCTTCTACCGCCTCGTCAAAGCTTCGCTTCGCCAGCAGGACTTTGCACCGCCCGAGCTTTGCCCAGGAAAGTTCACGCTGCCCCAGGACGTCATCGTAGGTTTTAAGTGCATGGGCCAGATCGCCGAGCTGGAAGTACAGATCACCCAGGGTTTTCATCAACCAGGTTTTGTAGCGAGGTTGTCTGGGGAGTGTCTGGAGGCAGAGTGAGATAGCCTCCGGATAATTCTCCCGGTCAATTTCCCGATTAATGGGCATGAGCACGTTGCGTTGGCTGATCAGGGCTCCCAGGCGTTTCTCAAGCATGGCTCGGTTGATTGGCTTGGTAAGATACGCATCCGGCTGATATTCCCTTGCGCCCATGACCATTTCCTTCGACGTTTCGGCTGTCACCATCAGGAAAAGCGAGGAGCGTTTGAGGAGTTTTTTGTGCCGAAGCTCCTCGAGTATGTGCTGGCCATTCTTGCCTTCACCAAGGTTAAAATCGCACAACACCACGTCGACATGGTTGTAGGTACAGTACTGAATTGCCTGATTGGCATTGGAAACCAGCTCGATAGAATCGGCACCGCAGCTTCGCAGCATCTGGCGCATGGACAACCGGAAGTTCTCGAAATCATCGATTACCAGATAGGTGAGCTTTCCGAACGGGTTGAAGTCAGCTTTGGAATCGGTCATGAGCGCTTCTGTTTGAGTAATTTGTTCACCAGTGCCCGAAGAGCGGCCGGTTTAACCGGCTTATAAAGAATCTGATAACCGCGGTCGATGGCGTCTTCCCGGACTTCGGGTGCCATATAGCCGGTGATGAGTATGCCCGGAATGTCTTCGCTCAAGGCGTCACGGATGCTATCCATGGCGTCGAGGCCGTTCTTATTATCATCAAGCTGGTAATCGGCAAGTATAATATCCGGCGTATCGCCTTCCAGCTTTTCCATGGCATCTTCCAGGCTTTCTGCCGCAGTGACGTCACACTTCCAGTTGCCCAACAACGCCACCATGCCCTGAAGGATAGCGGGGTCGTTGTCGATACAGAGGAAATGCAGGCCGCCAAGATTCGATACTCTCCTGGAGCTCGACGTAGCTTTGGCAACAGCGGTCTCACTCTGTTCGGGGGCCGCGGTCGGGACGGTGATACCGAAAACACTGCCGCGCCCCTGCACTGAATGAACGCTGACAGGATGGTTGAGCATGCCGCTGATACGGTCAACGATGGCGAGACCAAGCCCGAGGCCTTTCTTGTCCCTGCCATGCTGAAACCGACGAAACTCCTCGAAGATATGTGCCAACTGGTCCTCGGGGATGCCCGGGCCCGTGTCCCAGACTTCTATGCGGATATAGCCCTTCAGTCGTCGACAGCCCAGGAGAATCTTGCCTTCCGGCGTGTACCTTATGGCATTGGACAGGAAGTTCTGGACCACGCGGCGCAGAAGTTTGGCATCCGAACGGATCCAGACCTTACTGGGCACAACGTGCAGTTCCAGATTCTGGTCTTTGGCGATCGCGGAAAAATCCGTCGCCAGGTGACGCATGATCTCGTTGACCGGGAATACCCCAATGTCCGGCTCCAGCGCGCCGGCATCCAGTTTTGAAATGTCGAGCAGGGTACTGATGATCTCTTCGGCGGCGCCCAGCGAGCTGTCGATATGATCCACCAGATCTTTCATTTCGCCGTCATCGGCCTTACCGGCCAGGGCCGATGTGAACAGTCGCGCTGCGTTCAGTGGCTGCAACAGGTCATGACTGGCCGAGGCCAGGAAGCGGGTTTTACTCTGGTTAGCCTGCTCCGCCACGGATTTGGCTTTCAGCATCTGCTCGTTGATCACCTGGAGCTCCTGAGTCCGCTCCTTTACCCGCTGCTCCAGGTAGATGTTGGTTTCTTTGAGGGCCTGCTCAGTCCGGCGCATCGCGGTGATGTCCTGGAAGGTGGTGACATAGCCACCTCCTGGTATCGGGCTGCCATCAATGCGTAGAACCGTTCCATCCGGCCTCTGGCGCTCGTAAGACATTGGCCTGCCTTCACGCATGCTCGTGCAGCGATCGGCAACGATCTCGTCAATCCGACGGGCTGAAAGGTTGGCGTTGGTCAGGTTGTAGCGCATCAGATCTTCGACCGGGCGCCCGACTCTGACAAAGCCTTTCGGATACGTGAACATTTCCAGATAACGATGATTCCAGACCACCAGTTGTTGCTGATGGTTCACCACAGACACGCCCAGACTGATATTCTCAATCGCCGACTGAAGCAGCTCACGGCTGAATGTCATGGCCTGTGACGCTTCATCGACAATGCTGACCACATCCTCGATCTGCATGTCGCGACCGGTAAGCGTGGATTCCAGCACCACACGGGCGGTGGAAGCGCCGATTACCGAAGCCAGCTGTCGCTCGATGTACTTCATGAGATGTGCGGACGCCGGGCGGTGGGGGTAAAGCCGGATGGCATTGCGACGCTCGTAGTTCCGGAAGATGGTCTCTGAACGCTCTTCCCCCATGAATCGATCCGTCAGTGCCTGCAGGTCGGATGTCAGGATTTCGCCCTGCCAGCTCTGGTGTTGAGCGGTTTCTGCTTTGGGCTGCGGATCATGAAAGAAGGAGGCAATCTGTATTTTCTCGCGGACCCGCTGACGGGTCAGCATCGAGAGCACGATGTACACTACCGTGTTGATCCCGAGGCTCCAGATAATGCCGTGGCTGGTCTGATCCAGCTCCGATCCGAACAGCGCGGTGGGGCGGGTCCAGTTCAGTCCCCAGATTCCGTGTTCTATCAGCGTGCTGGAAACCCAGCCGGTGGTGGCGAGCGCTGGTAATAGCAGGGTGTAGCACCACATCATGAAGCCGAGGCCCAGGCCCCAGACGGCACCCATATAATTGCCCCGGCGCCAGATAATGCCGCCAACCAGAGCCGGGCCGAACTGTGCTGCCGCGGCGAATGAGAGCAAGCCGAAGGCTGTGAGGCTGTAATCTTCACCGGCCATCCGGTAAAAGCCGTAGGCGGTCAGCAGCACCATGAAGATGGCGACCCGGCGGATACTCAGTAGCAGGTAGCTAAGGTCTGCGCGCCGGTTCATCCGTGGGCGGAAAAACTTCAGCAGGGCCGGCATGATGATCTCATTGCTCACCATGGTGGCTATGGCCACGGAGCAGACAATAACCATGGCCGCAGCCGCGGAGCCGCCGCCCAGGAAGGCCAGGATGGCGAGCCATTCCTCGCCGGCCATGATGGGTAATTGGAGAATGAGTGTGTCCGGGTTGCCGGCCGATGCCTCTGGCGACAGCATACCGGCCGCGGCAATGGGAAGCACGAACGCACTGGCGACTATCAGGTAGATCGGCATGGCCCATCGGGCAATCTCGAAATCCCGATGATCGGTATTCTCGACAACCATGACATGAAACTGGCGGGGCAGGCAGATGATGGCGAACATGGCAATGAGTGTCTGGGTAATAAACGCCGGAGCCTCAATACCCTCGGTGGTCAGGGTGCCGATCAGGTCTGCCTCCTTCGCACGGTCAAACAGGTCTCCGAACCCGCCGTAGAGACCGAAACCCACGAAAAGGCCAACGGCAACGAAAGCCACGAGTTTGATCAGTGATTCAAAAGCAACGGCCTGAATCATACCCCGATGATGCTCGGTGGATTCCAGATGCCGGGTGCCGAATAGAACGGTGAATACCGCCAGGGCAAGAGTGATGTACCAGGCGGAGTCATTCCAGGCCGCAGTGCTCAGTTCCTCATAGCCGGTACCGGTCTCCGAGAGCACATTGAAGCCCATGGCAATGGCTTTCAATTGCAGCGCTATGTAGGGAACGCTGCCGATCAGGGCAAATGTTGCGATCATCGCAGCCAGAAGCTGGGATTTGCCGTAGCGGGAGGCAATGAAGTCAGCAATGGAGGTGCTGTTGTTCCGCTTGCTGATGTAGATGATCCGGCGCAACAGGGGAGCGCCGAAGACGAACACCAGCAGGGGGCCCAGATAAATGGGCAGGAAGCCGAGGCCCTCCTGGGTGGCGCGGCCGACGGCACCGTAGAAGGTCCAGGAGGTGAAATAAACAGCCAGGGACAACGCGTAAATATGGGTTCGCGCCAGCCGGCGCCGGTAAAGTCCGGGGTGTCTGTCACCGGCCCAAGCGATGACAAACAGCACCGAGATGTAGGTGATGGAGATTAAAACCAGCAGCCAGGCACTAATCATAAAAACGCGTTTCCGTGGATCCGGTTTGCTCGGCCAGATTAATCAACCGGCACAGACGATTGTCAGCAGATCATCGCTGCTGTTAAGTACCTTCATGTTGTCCACCCTTGGCCGGCCATCGCTACCGAGCGGAACCAGTTCCCGGCTAGCGCAATTGAGCAGATGAACCCTGTGAGAGACGGCATCGGTGACTCTCTGATCAAAGCGGTAGAGCGTGAAACGGACCACATCCTCATTGCCGGTGTCGCGTGCAACGCCCTCGGTATCGACTGCTGAGAACGCGGTGACGTAAGGGAACACGAAAGTCCAGGGACGCCAGAACAGGCCTTCTGACTCGGTGTTTACGACGACGGCTTCCTCAGGAAGCAGGCTTTTCTTGTGCTCGTACCAGGTATATTCACCGTAGACCAGGTACCCGAGCATGCCGGCTCCGGCAAACACCGGAATTAACCAACGGGGGGCTTTTTTTCGAGTGAATGCACGGATACCCAAGGCAATACCGGCTGCACCAAGACCACAAAATACAGTGGCAACAAACGTCCAGAACATAAATCGATTTCCTTAAAAAAGAACGGGCTCCCTCGAGTGAGGAAGCCCGTCCAGTACAACCTGTCAATTCAATGAATCAGGTCGGCTATTGCTTAGTGGTCTGTAGCTTGACCGGCACCACGTGGGTAACGGACGCTCTCAACCAGCTCCTGAATCTCAACGGGCGGTTCTTCAGTTGCGTTGGACACAACGAAGGCTACCGCAAAGTTGACGATTGCACCAATAGCACCGATGGACAGAGGAGAAATGCCCAGGACCCAGTTTTCCGGGGTATCCGGCAGGTTGTTGGTACCCGGGATGAACAGCCAGCCCTTGTACACAAAGATGTAGGCCAGAGTGAAGACCAGGCCGGAGAGCATCCCTGCAATCGCGCCAACGTTGTTAACGCGCTTGGAGAAGATACCCATCATCAGCGCCGGGAACAGCGAGGCTGCAGCGATACCGAAGGCCAACGCTACCACCTGTGCCGCAAAGCCCGGAGGATTGGCGCCAAGGTAGGTCGCTACCACAATCGCAACGGCCATGGAGATCCGGGCTGCCAACAACTCGCCCTTATCCGTGATGTTCGGGTTGATCCGGCCCTTGATAAGGTCGTGACTTACCGCGGAAGAGATCGCCAGCAACAGACCAGCCGCTGTGGACAGCGCCGCTGCCAGGCCACCTGCTGCGATCAGACCGATTACCCAGCCAGGCAGGTTGGCAATCTCCGGGTTCGCCAGAACCAGGATGTCCCGGTTATAGGTGAACTCATTGCCTTCCCAGCCGCGTGCCTGAGCTTCATCGGCGAACTCGGCGTTATTGTCGTTGTAGTACTGAATCCGACCGTCGTTGTTCTTGTCCTCGAAGGAGATCAGACCGGTGACCTCCCACTCCTGAATCCACTGCGGGCGATCGTCGTATTCGATCGGCGCTGCGGCAGTGCCTTCAGGGTAGATGGTGGTCATCAGGTTCAGACGGGCCATGGAAGCAACAGCCGGCGCAGTCAGGTACAGCAGGGCAATGAAGACCAGGGCCCAGCCGCCGGACCAGCGGGCATCCGCCACTTTGGGGACGGTGAAGAAGCGAATGATAACGTGGGGCAGACCCGCAGTACCGATCATCAGGGTCAGCGTGAACAGAACCATGTTCAGCTTGTTATCCACGTCTGCGGTGTACTGGTTGAAGCCGAGGTCGGTAATGACCTGGTTCAGCTTCTCAAGCAGCGGCATTCCGGAATCGGCGTGGGTGGAGAACATGCCCAGGCCCGGGATCGGGTTGCCGGTCAGCTGCAGGGAGATGAAGACCGCAGGAATGGTGTAGGCGATGATCAGAACGCAGTACTGGGCCACCTGAGTGTAGGTGATGCCTTTCATGCCCCCGAGCACGGCGTAGACGAAGACCACAACCGCAGCAATGATCAGGCCCATGGTCGCGTCAACTTCCAGGAAGCGGGAGAAGGCGACACCGGCGCCGGCCATCTGACCGATAACGTAGGTCACCGAGGCCACGATCAGGCAGATAACCGCCACCAGACGTGCGTTGTGGCTGTAGTAACGGTCGCCGATGAACTCAGGTACCGTGAACTTGCCGAACTTCCGCAGGTATGGCGCCAGCAGCATCGCCAGCAGCACGTAACCGCCGGTCCAGCCCATCAGGAAGGTGGAGTTGGCGTAGCC
>JAWWAT010000148.1:0-7636 GCA_033721635.1 Marinobacter sp.
GCATCCTCGATGCTGGGGTTTTTTATTGCCTGAAATTTGGCAAATCCCAAAACCATGACGTCGCGCACAGTGACAAAATGTAACCACGGATAAACTCACGAAAAAGAACTGGCTAAAACAACACCAAAAATCTAAGCCAGCCTCAGAGACGCTCATCAGTCATCTTTTAATCAGCCGCCAACAATAAAAAGCGGCAGCGGTGAGATGTGACTATGAGTAAGACAATTTCTTCGCTTCTGCTCCTGCCTTTACTGGTCTCGGGGGTCAACGCCGAATTGCGCCCGATTTCGGATCAACAGATGTCTGAAGTCACCGGGCAGGCGTTTGTATCGGTTGATCGCCAGTACCATCCTGATGCGAACGACAATACCGCCTATACCCGGGTCAATCTCGGAATGGATATCGAAATCCAGACCAACGTAGATGTCCTGGAAATGGGTCGCTACGAGAGGGACGGTGAAAAGCCGGGTACCTCGGACGTCTATATTGAAGATTTCGCCCTCGGTTATATCAACAATCAGGCCTATTTCGACGCCAATCCCAAAGCCCCCAGGCAGCGAAAGCCGAATGGCACTGCTTATGACGAGGGTGAGATCGTTCCGTTCTCCATCCAGAATCCATTCCTGGAGTTCGCCTTTGATGAGGACACCGACGAAGTGGTCGGATTTCGGCTCGGGTTCGGCGAATCCATGGGTGTCCTGTCCGGCAAGATCGAAACCCTGACCGGTAACGTGAACGTCGATATTATTGATCGAGGCAAGGGGCTGTCCGAAGCAAATTCCTCCGGAAACCTCTTTGATCAACTGATTGTGCTTCTGACGCCGCTCCTTGAGGGTGGAAGTCCGCTCTCCACGAAGGCTGAGTTGGTCTACGGAGCGGAGGGTGATCCAAACATTGGCGAGCTGGATCCCATAAGAGCCGAATACATCGGCATTCCGAATGGCGAGAAGTTCGTTCTTGAGGGTGCCAACGGCTTCACCCGGTGGTCGGTAAAAAACCTGATCGGCTGGGGCTCGAGCTCCCGAATTGAAGTTCCTGACTGCTCGTTTTTCAGTTGTTCCGGGGGCGACATTTATGTTTATGCCCAAGACTGCCTTGTGCTGGGGATCGACTCCTGCTTCGACCTGGATATCTATAACAGCTTCCCGGTAGGGGAGGTTGGTGAGGTGGACGGAGAACGACGTATCACCGGGCCGGCCGATGGCGCCTTCATTTCCTTCCAGACCAAGGATCTCGACTGGTTGAAGGATGTAAAGAAAACAGATTTCACGCCCGCGGATTTCATGAGGGCAACCTCAGGTGCATTTTTCAATATTCCAAACGGAGCGACTGAGGTGAATCTCAATGAAGCCCTCTACGGCACCCAGCGTTACCGTACCGAGTACATCGACCGCGGCAACGGCCTGTTCTGAGGAACTCTCTATGAAATGTTTCGGCTTCAGGCAGCTTCCTCATTCCATGTACCCCCTTCTGATGATCTGGGCAATTCTAACCATGCCGGGTTATGTAAAGGCAGAACTTCAGGGCCTCTCGGAAACCGAAATGGCCGGAATCGATGGTGCCGGCATCGGCCTGGTGCTGGAGAACTTCAAATTCTCCCACGGAACGGATCAGCCGGATGCCTCCGGAGAGCAGGCGCGGATCTTTCGAATTGGGGGGATCAAGAGTACAGACGGCCGTGATGTCGATATCACGGTGAACCACCTCTACATCTCTGGAGCCAATAGTAACTACGGCGAGGCCTTGGGCCCGGTTAACCTCGGACGGCTTCTTAACCCCTGGCGAATCGATGTGGTTGATGGCAATGACATCGGCATCGCCAACAAGGCGGTCCTGGAATTTGCAGCCAGTTCCAAGGTTTCTGCCGACCGGGGTTACGATTGCATGGATTCCGGAGCCGGTGTAGGAAGCGGCACCTGTTCTAGTCGCCCGGCCACTGCGGATTTCATCGGGGAACGTGCGGATATCGGTATGCAGATGAACGTAGCGGTGGGTGACGACCGGTCTGCCAATATCAACATCCACGCCAGGAGCGCTGTTATCGACGGTAGTTACCTGCGACTTTGGGGGGACAACGATCGGCGTCAGATGGTTGGGCAGTTCAAGCTCAATTTTTATTCTCCGGAATTGTCGATAAATGCCTGTGCACAGGACGGCTCCAGTTGCGGCTCGCGAATTCTGATGAGCAATTTTGCGCTTGAGCTGGCGATTGGTAACCAGCTTCAGCCGGTCTTCTTCGATGTAGATGGCAGTGGAAACTTTGTGGTGGAGGTGGCGGCAATTCGGCGTCCTCAACCGGGCAAGATCGGTGCGAACGGCCTAAGAAGTAGCAGCGATGCCGAAGCCTGGGATTTCTACGAATCCTATTACACCAATCCGGAATTCCGCAGCAATCTGAGAATCGGGAATTTCAGTGTTGGCGACCGTGATTTTGGCTCAGCCCGAGTACAGGGAATGCTGATACAGCATTTGAACATCAAAACGAGGGACTTGAGCCAATGATAGCCATCCTGCGCGGAACGCTTTTAGCTCTTACTGTTTTGCTTTTTGCTCCGCAGACCCCTGCGGAACTCTCCCGTCTTGGTGATGAGGCGCTTTCAGGGATCTCGGGCCAGGGCGGAATTTACCTGTCTGGTGACATCAGTATCAATGAAATGGGTGGTCCGGTTGAAAACAGCTATTTCGGACGCTGTGACGATGGCGACAAAAAGTGCGGCGCCCGCTTTGCCTATCGCTTTAAAGAAAATGGCGGTTGGATGGTTCTTGATGATATTCGCGGCAATTTCGCGTTTGAGGGTCTGACACTGCAGGTGCGCAAAGTTGATTCAGGGTTTGGCGGCGATGGTGAGCTTTTCAAACGGGATGTATTGGAGCTGGGGTTGCCCAATACCGTCCGGTTCAACGACGTCCAGTTCAAGATCTCCGCCAGCAGTACGGCGAGGCCAACCGACCCGGGGTTTCAACAGACCGACATATTCTCCGTGGATATGCGAGGGGAAGTTGTAATGGAAGGCAACCTGCTCGTGTTTCCGGCAGGTAATCCGTGATCATGAAGGGGGTGAGGGCTTTGAGTGCTTCAAGCAGAATCAAGCCAGTTGCTGTGATTGCCCGCGGACTGGTCTGGATGGTCATCGCCCCGTCACTGGTTGCCGATATGAAAAGCCTGGACGATTCGGCTCTGGCCAACATCAGTGGCCAGAGCGGGTTGACCATCGAGCTGGAACTTGGCCTGACCGCAGATCGAGTATCGTACTTTGACGATGGCAACGGCATTCACCTGGAAGGATTCCGGATCGGTTCGGCAATCGACTCTTCAGGTCAGGCATTTCACCTGGTTCGGGTCGATATTGAGGAAGATGCGTCCCTGAACCTGGACTACCTGGTTGAGGACCGGAGAATCGAGTTCGGCGATATCCGCCTCGCCGGGGCGCCGGGTGTAAGCATGGGGGGAGTCTTCTTCGACCACTCTCTGGCGGGTTATCTGAACATCAGCCAGGGTGGTTCCGTGGGAGGCACCGGCTATACGTTTGATTCTGCCTACACCATGACCGGTGGTCGTCTGGGTTACCGCACCAACGGCAATGAAGTTTTCCTGGACGATATCACCATGAACGTGGAGGCCCTGGGAATAACGCTGGATGTCGTCGGCGACACTCTGGCCCTGAATGCGCCAAGGATTGCTGGTGACTGGGAGGTTGGCGCAATCCGTTACAGCAATAACCCCCTGAATCATGGCGTATCCGTGGATTCTGGCTCGGGCCAGCCGCTACCCAGTTACGGTAGCCTGAGCGGTAGCTACGATCTTTCGTCCAGCACCGGCATTACCGCCGGCGGGCGCCTCGGAGAGGGCCTTCGAATCGATAACGAGACCGTTATTCACTCGGCGTCTTTTCTCTATATGGATGACGGAAAAGCGCTGGCCCTCAGGGACATCACCGGAAGCTATCGAATCAACGATCTCAGGCTTGATGTGGCGACCGACTGGAGGAGTCGACCGGCACTTGCCCTGACCCTTGGTTCCATGGACGGGCAGTTTAACATCGGTGCCATTGAGGTTGGCGGCAACGGACAAAGCCTCGGGGAGGTGAATGTCAGTTTTCTGCTTGAGGATCAGATGTTCAATGGCCGTAATTACTCCAATGCCGTTTATCTCCAGGGCGGTGGCCACCCGGATGCTGGACCTCAGGGCTTGCGGCTGGCTACGGAATGGAGCTTGCGGCTTGCCGATTTCAGCTACACGGAAGACGGAAACAGGGTGATTTTCAGTGGCCTGCAGTCCTGGGGGCAGGGTGATGTTACGGTTAACGTAACTCGCAATGAGATGATCAACGGCACCCAATTTTTCGATGGCCTGCGCATTGGGTTTGAGGATGTCAGGGCTGGATACCGGATCAACGGCCTGCGGGTGGGCAGTGAGGATGCTCCCTTGCAGGGTGGCACGGAGCTGCTGCTGGCGCTGGGCTTTTATCCGGCCTATGAGTTTGAACTGGATGGCCATATGACGCTTGGGGCCGGCGGTGCATCGGGTGAGGGTGTTACCATCAACTCGGATGTCCGGATTCGAGATGGCAAGGCCGCCATTATCGCGGTGCCCTACGATCAAGGTACCGGCGAGGTTCCTCAGAAAGGGCTCTGGATCACCGAGCTGGATTATGACTCTCACGTTCGGGGCATGACGGTCGACGTCACGCAGGAGGGGCTTGCGATTGTCAAAGGCGAAGCCTGGAGTACTATGGACATCGGCAATCTCAGGATCGGCGATAAGGAATCAGGCCGGAGTTTTGGCCGATTCGTGGTCCAGAAGTATGAAACCGGGAGCAGTATGACGGTCGTGCCGGGAGGCGCCGGAGATGTCTGCGCCGGCGGCGTGGGTGACAGCCCATCGTCCTGTACCAGCTCCGGAGGTGTCTGGGAAGCCCGGGGCGAGGAAGGGCTGACTGTCCGCCTGAAGCAGGTGTTTGCCAAGGCCGCCGGTGAGGATCGAAAAAACGCGCTGACATGGGAGACCAATCGGCAAGCCGATGGCGATGGCGAGGCCATTAACGGAACAGGTACCCGCCTGGTGTTGGACGATATCCATACCGGCGATGGCGGTGACTTCGATGGTGACGGCGTGGAAGACAACTCGTTTGGCGTGCGCACCGATCTTTCCGTGGATGTCTACCAGACTCGGGTGGTGAAAAAATCTGACGGTCCGGACGCACTGGGCGTGGTTGGCAGCCGGGGTGACGAAAAAATCATGGATAGCTCATCAGCTGCCGGTTACCGATATGTGGCTAATCCGAGCCTGCAGGAAGCTGAAAACCGACCACTGGGTTTTGCAGTGCAAGGGAGAAGTCAGTTCAGGGAACTCTCCATTAATAATATCGATCTGGTGCATCCGGTTGGTGGTGCACAGACAGCCGTGTATGGCGTGAAAATGCAGAACTTCGATATCAAGGCGAATCTGACAGCGACACCGATCCCCTGATTTTGTCGGTAGCCATTTGGCAAAGCCCGGCTGCCGACTTTGTCTTTTTCCTTCCCCTGGTGTTTAATCCGGCCTTACCCAATCTCATGGCTGGATGCGTGTTATGAAATCCAAGGCACTTCTAGAGCTGCTCAGTGACGGAAAGATCCACTCGGGGGCTGCATTGGCTGAAAAGCTCGGGGTCAGTCGCACAGCGATCTGGAAGCAGATCCGTCGCGCAATGGACGAAGGCGCTGATATTGCCACGATACGCGGGCGGGGGTACCAGTTGGTATCCCGGGTTGATCTGCTAGACCGGGAGGCGGTGCTTGAGGGCCTGCCTTCCAGCCGGCAAGAGGCGTTGGTGCTGACCGTACTCGATGAAGTGGATTCAACCAATGCGGAGGTGATTCGGCAGATCACAGCCGGAGCCAAAGGTATACCCGTGGTCATGGCAGACTGCCAGACCTCCGGGCGCGGGCGACGAGGGCGAGTGTGGCAAAGTCCTCGCGGCGAAAACCTGTATCTCAGTTTGGGGCTGACTTTCCACGGTGGATTCGGGGTTCTCGATGGCCTGAGTCTGGTTCTGGGGGTAGCGGTGGCCAATGCCCTGGAACGACTCGGAGTGCCGGAGGTTGGGCTCAAATGGCCGAATGATATTTTTCTGCCGGACGGCAAGCTGGGCGGCATTCTGGTGGAACTGCAGGGCGAGCTGGAGGAAGGGGTTGTGCAAGTGATAGCCGGCATTGGCCTGAATGTCCATATGTCCCGGGCCGAAGGCGTTGATCAGCCCTGGAGCAGCCTTGCCAGGGCATGCCCTGAGAAGGACTGGTCGCGGAACGAGATTGCCAGTGCCATTATCGATGCCGTTCTGGACGCGGTGCCCCTGTTTTCAGATGTCGGCTTCGCGGATTTTCGGGAACCCTGGCAGCGCCGCGATATCTTCATGGGGAAACCGCTGCAGGCTCGAGGCGGTGATGTGGAAGGAGTTGGCTGCGGTATTGATGACGCAGGGAACTATCAGATCCGGACCCAGACCGGGATTGTTCCGGTACGCGCCGGTGAAATCAGTCTACGAGTGGTGCCATGAAGCTTTTTATCGATGCGGGCAATACCCGGCTGAAATGGTGTCTCGATGACCGGGGGCAAGCGTTGGCGTCGGGCACCGGTTCATTGGAAGACGACAATCCTCTGAGTTCCGTGGGAGACCTCATCGGCCGGGTCGGACATGTTGCCATATCGACCGTTGCTTCCGAAGAACGGCGTGCCTATTTGATAGATTCGCTCGCAAAGCTTTGTCCTGCGCCGGTGGAGTTCTACTGGTCCGAGCAGTCGCGTAACGGCCTGGTAAATGCCTACCGGGATGTATCGAGAATGGGGGCGGATCGATGGCACGCGATGTACGGCGCCTGGCTTGACCACAAACAGGGTTTCGCAGTGGTGGATGCCGGCAGTGCCGTCACTGTCGATTATGTAGACCGGCGCGGCCAGCATCTTGGCGGTTATATCCTCCCGGGCCTTCAGATGATGTTGCGGAGTCTCAGGTCCGATGCGGCCCGAATATGGTTTGATCCTGAGCAGGGCCTGGCAACAGACCCGGGAACAAGTACCGGCGAATGCGTGAACCATGGTCTTGCCTGGCTTTCCGGCGCCATGGTCGAGCGCGTAATCGCCGACGCCCGAAAGCACGCCCTGTCTGATCTGTTAGTAACCGGCGGCGACGCAAATCGCCTTATCGGTCTTGGCCTGTCGGGTATCCATCGCCCTGACCTTGTTTTGTCCGGCTTGCGTGCGATCGATGCCGAGGATACGTCCGAATGAGGTGGTTGGCGCTAGTGCTGGTTCTGGTCAGTATTGGAGTCTATTACCTGCCAGACTTCGTCGGACCCTCCGGCGGGATGGCCAAAGTCGCCAGTGGCAGCTTGCCGAGGGTGGCCAGCTTGAAATCACCGGATCCCCAGAATGTCGCGGTGGAGCCAGCGTCGGCGCAGCCCAAGGTGTCCTGCTTCCGCCTTGGCTGGATAGAAGCTGTGGAGCGCGCCCGCAGGCTCGTGGATAATCAGCCCCTTGCTGAGGAGGCGGGGTTCAAGGTTGAAGAGGTCGAGAGAGAATTGCCCCCTTTGCACTGGGTTCTCATACCTCCCCAGCCTGAAAGTGTGGCGTTGCGCCAGTTCCGGGACATTCAAA
>JAWWAT010000149.1:0-7607 GCA_033721635.1 Marinobacter sp.
CGGCGTCGCTCGGCGCTTTGAAAATGATCTACAAGATGATTTCTGGGAGGGCGTGCTTGCATTCAAGGCCATATTCAGGCGCTTCCCGTGGTCTGACACGGTCGAAACTCGCTTTGGTGTGGCGGAGGGACTGTCTTATGCGCACCGGATTCCGTCCATCGAACAGGAAAAGGGCGATCAGAAGGGGCGCCGAACCAGCCACTTGCTGAACTACCTCGATTTCAGCCTCGACGTGAGTGTGGGGGACGTCTTCGGCGTGGATTCCCTGCGCAACTGCTTCGCCGGCTTTTCCGTGCATCACCGCTCAGGCATTTTTGCCAGCGCAAACCTTTACGGCAATGTCTACGGAGGCTCCAACGTCAACACGCTATATCTGGAGTGGGAGTTCGACTAGAGCAAAACTGGTTTACCGGTCATTTCGCGCCATCAGCCTGTAACAATGCCGTGTGCCTGGCCAGTGGACACGTGGCAGAAAGGCACCGGGAATACTAGGATTAAAGATAGTCGCCCCTCGGCCCGGGGGTGCTGAAATAAACGGCTCAGAGGGCCTGTTCTGGAGAATCATCCCGTGAAGCAGAGTTCAAAGTCTCCCCTTGTCAATCGACCGGACAGCAGGTTCGTCCGTTGGTGTTTGGGTGCTCCCCTGCCCCTGCTGGCCCTGCTTTCAGCGCTTATGGTGTCGTCGGGTGTGCACGCCGACGAAAAATGGGAGTTTCGGCTCTCGCCCTACGCCTGGCTTGTCAACATGAAGGGTGAACTGGCCACAGGATCGGATGCACCAACTGCTCCAATCGACGTCTCTGCCAGCGATGTCATCGGGGATATTGATTCAGCCCTGATGTTGATCTTCAATGCAAAAAAAGGGCGCCATGGGGTTTTCGTCGACATTTTCTACGCAGATCTGGTATCCGAATCGGAGTTTATTCCGGATCCCATCAATCTGAACGGTAGAGTCCGAGCTGAGAGCAAGATTTTCACCGCCGCCTACCAAAACGAGGTATTCGAAGACGAGGGAATATCCATCGATCTGCTGGCTGGTGCACGTTACTGGAGTGTCAAATCTGTTCTGTCCTTTTCCGGTGGCGCAGGTTTTCTTGAAGGACGCCGTTTTACCAGCAGCGATTCCTGGACTGATCCCGTTTTGGGCGCGAGAGGCCACTTGCCCTTGGGACAGTCGCGCTTCTACCTTGATGGAGCCCTGTCATTCGGAGGCTTTGGAGTCGGCTCGGACAGCTACTATGAAATCAGTACCGTTTTGGGCTACCGCTGGAGCGAGGCGATCGCCACTGCCGTTGGCTACCGCTACCTTGATGTCGACTACTCCGACAATGATTTTTTATACGACGTGAAACAGGAAGGACTGCAGCTGGGTCTGACCTGGTCGTTTTGACGTTTGAGTCTAACGCCCGGCGGCCAAACGATGCAGTGTGTTAAAAAGAATTACCGAACTGAATATAAAATCCGTTGTTATCGGCTTTGCCTACCGCCACTTCGGCACGTACAACCATGCGTTCTTCTACCTTGAGCATATAGGTCACGCCGGTACCCACTGCAGGAAACCAGTTTTCCGTGTCGCTGCAACTGGCTCCGTTACCGTAAAGACATGCCGAACCAACAAATGTGTTCAAGCCAAACCGTCCGCGTAAAGAAAACCTGCCCTCCACCTCCCAGGTAACTGAGTGGGGTGCCAAATATTCACCACGGGTGTAACCACGCAACTCAACCGAGCTGTAGCCACTGGGAGGCGCATCGTCTGTCCATCGGCCGGTCAGCCGCGCAGCGATAACATGGCCGCTGCCGAAACTCGAATAGTGTGCGTAATTCGCTGAATACGTGTCGAAGTTCTCACCGCCGCCCAGAGCTTCCCTGAACGCCGTATTGTTAAGCGTAAAACGGGAGCCTTCTGTCGGTGAATTCTGATTATCACGGGTATCCCGTTCCAGAACCAGGCCCACACCATTACTGTAGAAACCCGTCAAATCGAGGCGCTCAAGGATGGCCTGGGTTTGCGGATCCAGCCCCCGAATTTCGTAATCCATCGCGACGGCTTGAGCACCAACAAACCAGTCGTGACGGGTTCTGCGCAGATACCTTACAAACGAAACGCCCAAATCATCCTCGGTTTGCGCGTTAAACCCCGTGCCCAGAAAATCCTCATAATCGTTCTCAATTTTTCCCCCGCCAACACCGCCCGACAGCCGGTGAGTATCCTCCCCGAAATAAGCACGACCAAACACGCCATAAATGACGGAATCTGTATCACTGTAACTGCCCATGACACCAACCATTGAGGTCGGAGACTCCTCGTCCAGCTTGAACAGATAACCTGCCATGGCACCCAGGGAATTACCCATTTTGGGATCACTGCTCAGGATTGGGGTAAGCAACCAAGGGGATTCTTTTGGGTCGTTGGTTTCCCGAGGATTCTGTATTTCTTCCACGGCACAGACAGATGCGCTGAGAACCATACCTATCATGAGTACCTTCGACTGATTTCTAACACCCATAATTACGATCACTCAAAAGGAGGTACAGTCTCATGTATTTGACTCAGCGGACTGCTTGCTGTCTCAATAGAGCATGCTATCCGCAGCTTCACTTCAAGCCGTTCCCTGCGCCAGCCAGCCAAGCATCAGCAACCCGAATGCGGCTATCCAGCTGCCGGCGACCCGAACCGCGACACGTGCCCACAGGGCGCGCAGGGGAATCACAGCGGCTGAAACCAGCATGGCCAACAGCAGCACTGCTACCACAATGCCCAGCAGCGCCGTTGTACCGGCACCAATGGCCGCGAGGGCCGCGCCATTGAAAAGGCCATGCAGTGCGCCAAACGCCACGGCCAGGCCCGCAACGGCCGGCGGTGGCAGCTTCGCGTCGGCTGCCACCAGCAGTCCCGGAATCAGGAATGAGATAATCAAGAGCCAGCGTAGCTCCGACATGCCAGGAAGGCTGAGACCGACTATCCCTGCGAGCAGCCAGGCAACTGGCAGCATGATCACTGTAAGCCGGGCTGCGGGGGCACCGCACAAACCTGCCAGCAGCGCGATCGCCAGCAGGCCGGCAAGATCCCCTGGAGACAACAACAGGTGAAGGACGCCATCATAGAATGGACCCAGGCCGGAACTGACCAGGTGCGCCTGTGCAGTCAGCGGCAGCGCGAGCAACAGGGCCGCGAGCGCTGCTAGAGGCCCGGTTCGCCTCATCCGAGCGCGCCCCAGAGGAAGTAGAGCCCGGCAGCCATCACCAACGCTCCGGCACCCCTTAACGCCGGGCGCCCGGATTTCCAGCGCTGAATGAGTCCAAATGCAATACCGGCCGCGTGCAACAGACCAGTCGCGATAACAAAGCCCAGACTGTAGAGCATCGCGTTCTGACCGGGCTGGAGTTCGGTTCCATGCGCATGGCCGTGAAACACGGCAAAAAACGCTACCACAATCATCGCAACGGCCAACGGTAGGCGTACCCAGCCGAGTACGAGTGCACCCAGCACCACGGCCGACAGTGCAATGCCTACCTCTACACCGGGCAATGGCGCCCCCATAAGTCCCAGCATCCCCCCCGCGGCCATCAGCATCGGGAAGACAATTGGCAGTATCCAAACCGCCGGCATACCGAGTTGGGCGCCCCAGAGCCCCACCGCGATCATCGCAACCACGTGGTCCAACCCGGAGACCGGATGAGACAGCCCGCTTAGAATTCCCCCAGCCGCTCCACTTTCCACATGGGCCCAGGCAGCCATCGGCCAAAAAACGACAGCCAGCACGCCGGCCAAACAAAGGAACCGGGCCAAAGCGGACCGATGACAATCAAGGCATTTCACAAATTCCATGTCGTTTTCTCTCCTATCAGAACATCATCAACGTCCGCTGGATTGTCCAGTAAGCACCCAGGGTGCCAATCGTATAGGCGGGCCCCAGCTCAACCCAGCGCGGCCAGCGGAAATCCAGCACCCTCATTGCCCGGTAAGACAGTAAAATCAGTGCGACAAAGGTTAGCTGCCCAAGCTCAACCCCAACATTGAACATAGCCAGCGCAAGTGGCACCTCTGCTTGCGGCATACCAACCGTAGAAAGGCCGCTGGCGAAACCGAAACCGTGCAAAAGGCCAAAGCAAAAAGCGACTACCCAAGCGTGACGGATGGTGAAGCTGGTCTGGCCACGCCAGACCCGGACCATTTCCGGGCCTAAAAACAGGATAGACAGCGCGATAGCCGCGTTGAGCGGCGGGCCGGATACGCTGGCATAGCCGAGAGTGGCAAGAGCCAGTGTAATACTATGGGCCACGGTGAAGGCGGTAATCGTCCAAACAAGCATGCGCGAGCCGCGCACAATGACCAGTAAGCCAACAACGAACAGCAGATGGTCTATGCCAAGAAGGATGTGGTGAAACCCAAGAACCGTATATTCGACGGCCGTAACATGCCACGGCCGCTCGCCACGCAGCACGGCCTTCGGACTGGTAGGTCGCACCACCTGGGAGGACTCGCTTCCGTCCGATCTTGCAACGCGTACGAACACATCCGTGATGGTTTGCTCAAGTCCAGGGAAGCCGATTTCGCTCCCGTCCAACTTACCCATGGGCACGATGACAATTTGCCGGTAAAGATGGGCACTCGCCAGTCGCTGAACTGTGGGCTCTCCGACAGGCTGCCAGTTTGCCGGCAGCGCGAGGCTAGCGGGATGCGGTTTGCCGTAGTAAATTGGAGCGCGCCAAACAACTTCCCATCGCTCCGCTGTGAGCTGCCGGACTTCCAGCAGGCCGGGCTGGGACTCGTGGGCCGCACACGGAGCCGACCAGAATGCGGCAAGAACCAATAAGAAGACGAGACATTGACGAGGCGGCACGGTCACGGTTTTCCCAGCCCTTCGTCGGTTGGCAGCCCGGCCGCGAACTCTGGCAATTGCCCGGCGTTCCCCTTTTGAGCCTCAATGACCACCTCATAGCGCTCTCGCAGGCGCTGATAGGTTTTTTCGCTCGATTCGCGGCGACGTTGTTCACGCCACTCGGCCAACACTGCTCCTCGAATCTTCTCAAGTGGAGGCAGATATGCGGGCCAGCGCTGCGATATCAGAACCAAATGAAGCCCGAAGGATGAACGGATCGGTCCCTGCCAGGCGCCAGTCTCGAGTTCCTCTAAGCCATCGAAAAACTGCTTCCCATACTGACGGCTAACCTCAAAAGGCATAGCTCTATCCAGTCCGTGGGCAAGCATCGTAACGTCACCAAGCTCATCGGAGTCGGCCCCTCCCTGCAGCAGACCAAGTAGTCGCTGCGCTTCTCCCGCGGGATTCGGATGCTGGTCCGGATCAATATATACCTGCCGAAACGAAAGCTGTGGCGGTTGAGTGAAGCGATCCGGATGCTGCTCGAGAAAACGCTCAAGTTCTTTATCAGGCGGATTGACTTCGGCAGAAAGGTCATTGAGCAGCATCTTTAGCTTGAGCGCAAGGCGATTGCGCACATATGGGTCGTTCTGGCCGAGCCCCATCGCCTGCGCCTCTCGGTAATAGATCTCTTCACGCACGTATCTGTTGACGAGTCCGTCGAGCTCGTCCGATGTGGGCTCACGCAACCAAGTGCGCTCGAATTGCGCGGTAAGCTTCTCTATCTGATTTTCAGTAACGACGATCCGGCGAGTATCTCGTGGGTTCGTCTCATCGCTGAGTTCGAAAACCAGGAAAAGCATAGCCCCCAGAACCAGAAAGTGGATCAGAGGCTCCCGCAACAGCTTTGGCACCAACTTTCTCATTTGCTTCCTGCATCCTAATGTGTCAGCTCTTGCCCGGCGTGTACCAGATCGGCGAAGTATAGGCGCGCTCCTGCTGGGTCTCGGGCACACCCTCTGGTAGATCGACACCATAGAAAGCCGCATCGTAGGTAGTCCAACGCGGCGTCGGGATCTCCAGCACGCGAACGTAGTAGAAGGCGCGCTGAGCTGGATCGAAATCCGGATCCTGCCAGTAAGCCATCAACAAGGGTTCACCAATATCATTCGTGAAGGTGGCACTTTCGATATCGACGGTGTTGCCGACCAGTCGGTCACAGCGATTTTTGTCGTTGATGGTGCGCTCATCGGAACAGGCCACGTCATAGATCTGCTCGTGCAGTTCACCCTCGGCATCAAGCCATCCCTTGATAACCTGCACCCGATCCAGGTTCGCCCCATCCGGGTCACGCAGAGCTCGAATCATCAGGCGGGGCACCTTGCCCGCGGGCGCGTCGTGGAGATCGCCGCCCATGGGCACGCCACTACGATAACCCACTTTCGCGAAGTCAGGGCGAAGCACGGTCTTCTCATCAAAGTCCCACCCGGCGAAGATCCGGACAGTAATTCTCGTACCGGTGGTCGCATAGGTCTCCTTGCGCTCCATTGCGTCCCACAGAGACTCGCGCGTGTTCTCCCGCGACCAAACACCCTGCAGACCCGATGCAATGGTCTCGAATTCATAGGTGGCAGTGCCTACGCCCTGGGGGTCCGGAACGATCTGTCCTTCGAAACGATCTGGACCTGGCTCCATCAACGCTACCTTGCCGAAGTAGTTGTCTTCACGGGTTGTCGCAAGCGAAGTGTGGGAATCGGTCGCACCGACCATGCCGAATTTGAACGGATTGATGCCCAGCTCTTCCTCGAGCTGCAAGCCAATCTTCAGCGCGCCCCTCGCGTACTCATGGGGCAGCATTTCGGGCTTTTTCTTTTCGCCTGCCCAGTTACCACGATCCCAATTTTCATAATCTGCAAACTCGTCATCAGGCGAGAGAAGCGGATGCGCCTCACCATCCCCCTTCATTTGGGTGACCTCGTAAAGGGGCTCCCATCTGGCGCGCGCCTTGGCATAGTCCTCGTCGATCGGTTCACCAGACAGAGTCTCTGTTGCGAACATTACCCCGTTCGCCAGATTGCCATTGTGAGGAATTGCGAGTACCCGGCCGCCCGTTTTCTCCTCGTAGCGGGCCATCCACGCCCAGAGGTCTTCGGGATCATCCGAATCGTAAGCAGCGAAGGGCAGAACCTGACTCGCCTTGTCGCCATCGTCGCGCATGACCACGACTCGGTGCAGATTGTTGCCGGCCGGCATTGCCGACCATTCAAAGCCGATGAACGCGGTAAACCGGCCTGGCTCGTTGTGCTCTTCCGCATACCCGATCATCTCCTCCCAGATCGGACGAGCGATGTCCGGATCATCCATCGGGTTATTACCTTCCACGAGAACTTTTAACCCGTAGTACTCGAACGCTTCATAGACTTTGCCCGCCATATAAAGATCGTGAGTCTTCTTACCGATCTCGGTCGCAAGCAGCGTCGGATCGGAGCGCTGGATCAGTACAGGTACACCGAGGGTTTCCGCATGGTCGGCAACAACTAGCCAATCCAGGGGACGGACCAGTTTTGCAGGTACCCCGGTAGCGGATATGACCTGATTTCCCTTGGCAAACTCATAGGCTTCACTTGGCCCCAACGTGTTCCCGACCAAGCCTGCGTCGTAAGAGTAGGAGGTATGGAGGTGCGTATCGCCCCAGAATACTCGATCGGGATAGTCGTCTCCGACAAAAGGTGAGTAGCTCTTTTCCCGTAAGGGTGTGTTATCGCGATCAATTGCGAAATCAGA
>JAWWAT010000150.1:0-7593 GCA_033721635.1 Marinobacter sp.
GTCCATTACGCCGCCGCCATGGCGCCAGAAGTGCCAGTATAACCGCACTTCAAGGGTTTGTTCAGGCGCGATGCTCACCAGTCGCCCCGCAGAGATTTCAGGGCGGGCCTGCATTTCCGGAATCATGCCGTAGCCCATGCCGGCCAGTGCCAGTTTTACAAAACCCTCCGAGGAAGGG
Source organism: Marinobacter sp. (assembly GCA_033721635.1). Taxonomy (GTDB): domain Bacteria; phylum Pseudomonadota; class Gammaproteobacteria; order Pseudomonadales; family Oleiphilaceae; genus Marinobacter. The sequence goes on from JAWWAT010000150.1 coordinate 179, forward strand.
CAAAGGTGATGGGGAAAGGTACCCTGATAGCCGCACTGGTGCAGGAACCGGTGTTGCAGCTGATCATTCGGCCCAAAAACAATGGCCGGGGCATTCTGAAGGCTGGTTTCGCTGAGTCCGCTCCCGAAATATCGTTGAACATAGTCCGGTGTTGCCAGAGGCATGTAAGTCATGGTGCCAATCGGTACGCATCTGGCACCGGCAACAGGCTGAGGGCTGCTGCAAAGGCACGCAGCCACATCACCTTCCCGCATTCGGCGAAGGCCAATGTCCTGGTCCTCGATCACGAGATCCAGAAGTAATGTTTCGTCCGAGCAGAAATCGCCTACAGCGGCTGCCCACCAGGTGGCCAGGCTGTCGGCATTCAGTGCTATGCGCAGTCTTGCCGTGGGTTCCGAGATTGCCGGAATGGACTTCGTAAGATCTCTTTCCAGCAACTGCACCTGTTGAACGTGGTTGAGCAGGCGCTGACCGGCCGTCGTGGCTTTGAGCACCGGGCTTCGCACCAGAACCGGCTGCCCGAGACGGATTTCCAGCGTGCGAATGCGCTGGGAGACGGCCGACTGGCTCAGCCCGAGCGCAAGACCGGCGCGTTCGAACCCGCCACACTCCACGACCGTCGCCAGGGCTTCCAGCAGTTTGTAGTCAATCATAAGTAAAACTGATGCAGCATAATGAGTATGAATTTCCAGTATAGATGTAAAGCGGTAACCTTGCGCCATTCATTGAGGAGAAACCAACGTGCTTGAGAGTTACCTGACCGGATTGATTGTTTGTGGCGGCATTATCGTTGCGATTGGCGCGCAGAACGCCTATTTGCTGAGCCAGGCAATTCGCCGGGAACACCATTGGTGGTCGGCCGGATTGTGCATGGTGGCCGATGTCACGCTCTTTACCCTGGGCATGTTCGGCATCAGTGCCGCCCTCATGGCCATGCCTGAGGCATTGCAGATTCTTCGCTGGTTGGGGGTGGCCTTCCTTGGCTGGCTTGCGGTCCAGTCCTTTGTTCGCGCCAGTCGTGGCAGAGCGGCTCTTGAAGCGGGTGAGGTAACCAAACGAAGCCTTAAAGCCGTGGTATTCACGACCCTGGCGGTCACCCTGCTTAACCCACAGGTTTACCTGGATACGCTCTTGTTGATCCCGGCTGTCGGCGCCCAGCAGGAAGATGCAACCACCTTCGTGGCCGGTGCAAGCAGCGCCTCGATTCTGTGGTTCGGTTTGCTTGCCTGGGGCGGTTCGGCGCTGGCCCCGATTCTCGCCCGGCCGCTGGCCTGGCGGATTATCGATGGTGCTATCGGCGTAATGATGGCCGCCATCGCCCTGCATCTCACTTTCAGTGGTCTTTGATAGCAGTGGTCCTTAATATTCAAACGGTCGTATGAAATTCTTGCATTGGCACGCTTCCGGCTGGAAGATAGCGTGCTATCGAATTTGCAGTCATTTTTACCACCGAGGATATTTGATGAACGCCACTGTACGTCGCTGGCTTGCCAGTGCCGGGGCCATGCGCCGCTTTCTGTCAACGTTTGCTCCCTATCTTGGAGCGGGGATCCGCGTGACCCATATTGCCGCAGATTTCAGCTCGGCTCGGGTGGAAATGGGTCAGCACTGGTACAACACCAATTACGTGGGCACTCACTTTGGCGGGTCGCTCTACAGCATGGTCGATCCCATGTACATGCTGTTGCTGATGCGTCGACTGGGCAACGATTACATCGTGTGGGATAAATCCGCGAGTATCGATTTTATCCGCCCCGGCAAAGGCAAGGTGATGGCGAGGTTTGAGTTGACCGACGAGCGGGTAGAGGAAATCCGTTCCGCGACGCAGGGGGGCGACAAGGTATTGCCGGAGTGGGATGTGGAGATCGTTGATGAATCCGGTGAACTGGTCGCCCGTGTCCACAAGGTGCTCTACGTGCGCCGGAAAAAGCGCTGAGGCGGGTTGGTCAGACTCCGTCAGTCGAAACGTCGCGCCTCGGTCAGGCGGCCTTTCCAGTAATAGCCGCTGATTGAAGACTGGATAACGCCGGCAGATGTTGAAGCGTGGATAAACCGGTCCTCACCCATATAGATACCGGCATGCTGCTCCTTTCCGCCGATCCGGAAGAACACCACATCGCCCGGCTGAATCTCGCCGGGATGAACCACGTCGCCATGGCTCAGCATCTGAGCTGTGGTTCGGGGCAGATGTTTGCCCAGGCCTTCCTGGTAGGCGGTAAGAATGAATCCGGAGCAATCGAAGCCGCTGCCAGAGGTACCGCCGTATTCATAGGGGGTGCCTCTGTATCGCTCGAACACTTGCCAGAGCTTCTGAGCCTTTTCCGAACTGGACGCGTCAACAGGCGCAGCCTTTAGCCGTGTCGCGGAATCTGGCTGCATGTTTCCACTGCTGGCGCATCCGCCCATCGCAAGCGCCGTGAATGCGAGAAATAAGACGTTTCTGAAGGATTTGCGCATGCCAGACCCTGATCAAGTTTCAACTTTCTTCACTGTAATCCTCGTGCCCGCCAATGTCAGGTTACGAAGCGTATGCTTTTGTTGATGCGGCTCAATGTAGTTGCACGTCGTTGCCGGCTATCTTTTCTTTTCACGCAGGAATAGTCTGTCACGAGACGATTCGGGAGAGCTGCAATGAGCGAAGGAACTGGCAATACCCCCATACCGCCGGAGACCCTGGCGGCCATCCTCGAGAGTGCAGTACTGGCGCCATCAAGCCATAACACCCAGCCCTGGCGCTTTGAACTTGGCGACAATGGAATTTCCCTTTTTGCCGACCGGTTGCGGGCCTTGCCGGTCAATGATCCGGACGACAGGGAGTTGACCATCAGCTGCGGGTGCGCCCTGTTTAACCTTCGGGTTGCGGCCGCCCATGCAGGATTCAATGAACGCTGCACGCTTCTGCCGGACCCCGGCGAGGCGGATCTGCTTGCGACCGTCTCGCTAAAGCCGGCTTCCGGGCCGGAAGACCGGCAAACCGAGTTGTTCCGGGCAATTGCCAGGCGGCGCACCTATCGCAAGCGGTTTGAGCCGAAACCGGTGCCCTCGCAGGTGCTGAACTCTCTTGAAGAGTCGGCAGAGGCCGAGGGCGCCTGGTTCCAGGTCCTGGAGTCGGAAGATGCCCGCCATCAGGTGGCCGAGCTTGTTGCGGAAGGTGACGCCGCCCAGTGGTCCAATCCGAGCTGGCGGCGGGAGCTGGCTGCCTGGATGCATCCCCGACGCAAGGGCGACGGTTTGACGGTGCCCGGTATGGTCGCGCCGGTGGCCCAATTGGTGGTGCGTACGTTCGATATGGGGAACGGCGTTGGTGCCAAGGACCGGCAACTGGCCGATGAATCTCCGGTCATTGCTGCACTGGGAACCGCCGGCGACGGCGTGGAAGACTGGTTGAAGGCAGGGCAAGCGCTGGAGCGGGTCTTACTACGGTCCCTCGGGCAGGGGCTGCAGGCGTCCTATCTGAACCAGCCTGTTCAGGTCGCTGTGCTGCGGCCGAAACTCCAACACCTTCTGGGCCGCTCGGGTTTCCCCCAGATTCTATTAAGGCTTGGTTATCCAGCGACGGATTTACCGGCCGCTCCCAGGCGTAATCTGCAGGAGGTTGTTGAATCAGCAGACTTGGACGTCGGGAAATTCAAGCTCTCCTCCAGACGGTGACCGCCCCGGTGAAACATTGATGAATAAAGGATCCCGACAGGCCTCAGGTCTCCCGGATCAGCTCCGGCGTGTTATGCCTCGGGTTATTCACCTCCGCGGAAACCGGAACGGCTTTTAGCAGTCCAGGGTCCAGGCGATGGGTAACCGAGCGCACCCGGTACCGCTCTGTGATGTCCGGATTCAGCCAGTCCTTCAGGCAGGTCGGGTCAAGGACTACCGGTTGGCGTTCATGTATATGTTTCAGGTGCTCGCTGGCCGGCTCCGTGATGATGGCGCATGCCGTGGTTTCGTCACCCTCCCTGGGAGTCCAGAGGCCCGCGAAGAAGATCGCCGGAAATTTTCCGGAGTCCCTCGGTGTTATGTAGTGGGGTTCCTTGCCGTGGTCCGTCTGTTGCCATTCGTACCAGCCATTGGCCGGTATGAGGCAGCGATGGTGGGCAAAGGCGTCCCGGAAGTATTTTGATGTGGCTGCTGTTTCTGCACGGGCATTGATTGGAGCCGGCGCTTTTTGATCCGCCCAGGAAGGGCGGAACCCCCAGTGTGAGTGCGCCATGATCAGGCTGCCGTTCATGCTCATCCGGATCATGGGAATCCCTGTGCCGGGAGGGATGTTATAGCTGGGATCAAAATGCCCGTCCACCTCCATACCCTCGGGAAAAAACTCGAGGATCAGGGTGTCTGGGGGCGTGTAAAAGGTGAATCGTCCGCACATGGTTGCTGGTGCTTCCCTTGTGAAATCCAGGTTTCGAAAGCCCGCTGGCCGGTATTTTGTTAACCTTAGCAGATGCTGAAACTATCCAACGCTGTTGAACTTGCTGACTGGGAAATCGAAATCACCCAGATCCGGGCCCAGGGTGCCGGTGGCCAGAACGTGAACAAAGTCGCTTCCGCGGTGCACCTTCGCTTCGATATCGCCCACTCATCGTTACCGCCGTTCTACAAAGAGCGGCTGATGTCGCTCAATGACAAGCGAATCAGCAAGGAGGGCGTGTTGATCATCAAGGCGCAATCCTTCCGTACCCTGGAGCTGAACAAGGAAGATGCGCTGGAGCGACTCAGAGAGCTGATCCAGGAGGCTGTCAAACCCCGCAAGGCAAGGCGTCCCACCAAACCCACCCGCTCTTCACAGCGCAAGCGTGTGGACAAGAAAACCAAAAAGGGTAAAACCAAGGCCTTGCGCGGAAAGGTTCAGGTTTAAGCCGAAGCCTGGGTTTCTCCGTGAGTTTCCAGTTGGTCCAGAAAGGTCTTGATGTCGTCGAAAGCCTCTTCAGCTTCCGGGAGCAGGGGCACAAAGATCTGCCAGACGTGCACCATGCCCGGCCATGTGTGAAGGGTAACCGGAGAACCGGCTGCTTCCGCCCGTGCCGCATAGCGACGGGCATTGTCCAGCAGCATCTCGGTATCGCTGGCCTGGATCAGGGTTGGTGGCAGATCCCTCAGATTCCCGCGTAATGGTGAAGCAACAGGGCTGGTGGGCGAGACACGGAACGCTGCCAGAGTGGCCCACCAGATGACCGGCAGGGGAACTTTCGACAAACCACCGAAGACAGGCCCAAGCAGAGGGTCAGTACCAATGTTGTTGCGGTTGCTTGGCGCGGTCAGGGTCAGATCGGTGGATGGTGAGAAGGCGATGGCAGCATCGGCCTGGCGCAAGCCGTTATCCCGAATCCACGCGATCAGTCCCAGAGTGTGACTGCCGCCGGCAGAGTCTCCGGCAACCACCATGAAATCAGCTGGCCCGGCACCGTCGGGGCCGTTTTTCAGAAGCCATTCATAAGCCTCGCGACAATCCCGGACGCCGTCCATAAAACGGTTCTCGGGCATCAACCGGTAGTCCACCGCGAACACCGCGGCTCCGCTTATCCGGGATAACCGGTCGGTTATTGCACGGTGGCTTCTGGGGCTGCCGGCTGCCCAGGCTCCACCATGAATGTACAGGATGCGGCGGCGGGTATCGCAGCCAGGAGCGAGAACCCACTCGCCGCGTGGGGACTCGCAATGGCGCAGTTCGGAAGTCAATTCAACGCCTTCACTGAGACCGTCCATGTGTTTGCGCAGCGCCATCAGCCGCGCCCTGCCGCGGAGGCCTTTCGAGGATTGCCCCAGTTCCCGGATGCGCCCCAGCACTTCCCGGTTGGCTTCGCTTGGTGTTGAGTCCTTTACCGGATAATCCTCCCGGTCCAGATGAGACAGATCCTCAAGCCGGAACAGGAGAAGGGTGGCGGCAACAATAAACACGATGATGGCAAGAATGATCCAGAGCATTGGCGATCCGTACGTTATTGGCCCCAACGGTCGGGGCGAACTATCCTTCAGATAATACTCGCAGATTTGTCCCGGTTCTGCCCGGAACGGTCACAGAAGGAGTCGCGTGTTGCAAATTGCTTATAGGGCGCGAGACATAACCGAAGCCCACATTGTAGCTGGGCTGTTGGAAGCCAACGGTATTGAGGCCTACGTCGGTGGCCACTACCTCCAGGGTGCCATGGGCGAGATCGGTGCCGCGGGCTTCAGCAACGTGCATGTCGATGATGAGGATCTTTACCGGGCGCGGCAACTGGTGTCCGAGTATGAGCAGACCTCTGGCAGCAGTTTTAGCCGCGCTGCCAGCGACGACGAGGACCGCCCAGACCACTACGCCCGCTGGTTTCTGCTGGCCCTGGCCATCGTTGCTCTTATCCTGCTGCAGATCTACTGACTGATCGATCTGACTTCAGCGGGCGTAGCCCTCCCCACACTTTGCAAGCAACAGGAGAAAAACGTATGGCAGATCAACCTGTAATGCTGATTACCGGTGCGTCATCAGGTATTGGCGCGGAAACAGCGCGAGCGGCCGCGAAACAGGGCTATCGGCTGGTTTTGGCAGCGCGCTCTGAAGACAAGCTCAAGGGCCTGCAACAGGAGCTGGGTGGCGAAGGCAAGGTTTTGACGGTCCAGTGTGACGTCCAGAGTGGTGATGACCAGAAGAATATGGTCGAGAAGGCTCTGAAAGCCTTTGGCCGTATTGATGCGGTGTTTGCAAACGCCGGGCGCGGCGGTGAGCCGGGCGGATTCAGTGGCGCAGACCCGGAGGTCTGGAAGGACATGATCCTCACCAATATCTACGGTGTCGGCCTCACCCTCCAGCATTGCATGCCTGCGCTGAGGGAGAGCAAGGGCCATCTGCTGCTGACAGGGTCCGCCGCTGGCCGTGCGACAATCCCGGGCTCCATGTACAGTGCCACCAAGTGGGCGGTAACCGCCATTGGCTATGGTGTTCGTGAAGAGCTTCGGGGCTCCGGCATTCGCGTAACCCTGATCGAACCGGGCATGGTGGACACGCCTTTCTTTGATGAACGTCCCGGCCATGCACTGAAGCCGGAAGACATCGCCAATGCCGTCATGTATGCCGTGGCGCAACCGGCACACGTTGATGTCAACGAGATTCTTGTCCGGCCTACGCCCAAGGTGGAGTGAGTCGGCAGATCAGTCATAACGGAGGTTGTTTTGAGTCAAACAGATCGCGTCGCATTGGTAACCGGCGGCGCTCGGGGCATCGGCCGGGGCATTGTGCTTCACCTGGCCGATGCCGGCTGGAAAGTGGCGTTCTGTGATACCGACAAGGCCGTGGGTGAGCGGTTAGCTACCAGCGCCGAACAACAACTGCGCTTTCTGCCCGGCGATGTGGCCTCGGAAACCGATGTGGAGCGTATCGTTGCCGAGACTCTCCGCTGGGGCGGTCGCCTGGACGCCGTTATCAACAATGCCGGTATCGCCAACCCCGA
>JAWWAT010000151.1:0-7571 GCA_033721635.1 Marinobacter sp.
AATCAGCGTATCAAGTACGCTCACCGGCGTTGGCAACAGAGGCGATTCAAGCAGCCAGGCCGTCAACCCCCAGAGCACGACAAACGAAGGCAGAACTATCCAGTAACTCCACAGCGGCGGGCGGCCTGCACGGCCTTTCACGGCTGACTCCGGTAAAACAGATTGGCCGGCATCAGGTGTTCCGGATCCGCACCTGTGAGGGTCATCAATCGCTGCAGGTCTGCAATACGCTGGTCTGTTTGTGGAGCAGGCGTGCCGGCGACAAAGCCTTCTCGCAAGGCCGTGAAGACGCCATCTTCAGGATGGCCCATCAGGGGACGCAAGCGTTGCCAGGCTGATTCACTGTCCGACAGCTCGGCTTTGGCCTGTTGCAGGGAGGCTGCGAAACCATCAATAAGGGGGCCATGCTCTTGCGCCCAACGTTCTGGAAACACATATCCAAGCACCGGCAGGTTGCGATCCAGATCCAGCTCCGTGAGCAGATCGGCCATGCTGAAAGCCGACCGCCAGCCACCCTCACCCCGGAGCCGGGCCGCGAAATGCCAGTAGGTGACGATTACGTCTACCTGTCCCCGCTTTAGAGCCTGGCTGAGCAGCGGCGGAGCAGCAAACTGGATCTTTGCGGATTCCTCCAGGTTGATGCCCTGCCGCTCTGCGACTTTCTGGAGCAGTATCCAGCCCTTGCTGTCCGGCCCGCCGGCTACGCCGATGCGCTTGTCCGCCAGATCCGCCACCGAGCGGATCGGGGAGGCCTCGGCGACAACGATATCGCCGATCTGGGATGAAAAAGGCACATAGAGGTAGGGCGCTCCTGCCTGGAACCTGGACTGCGCCCATAGTAGATCGGCCACTGCACCATTTACCGTGCCGCTGGTGACCGCGAGCCGGGAGGCTGGCAGGTTGGCCACCGGTTTCAGTGCGAGCTGGTAGCCATTCTGCCGATCCAGCCTCCGGTGCAGGATGTAGTCAAGTTCCCAGTGAGCTGTGCCGAACTGCAACACGCTGACGGACAGCACAGGCTGCTCAGAGTCTCCCTCCCCGGCCTGAGCACCAGCTGCAAGGCTGAAGATAAGGCACACCAGGGCGGCCACTCCCTTTTTGATCAAGCGATCGGCAAGAGAGGGTTGGGAAGCGGACGTTATTATTGGTTGTAGGCTCATGGCTCCACGATACGAAGCCCCTCGCCCAGCAAGAATAGTACTTTGGTGCCTGTTTTTTGGTGCGATGGTCGCATTCAACCCGAGACCAAGATGGCGTGTAATGAAACCATCACAATAATAAACAGAGGATCGGACCCGACTCCGGCGATTCTCTGCACAGGAGGCCGCCATGCTGAACGAGCTCGATGCCGCACTCTCTTCCGAAAACTGCCATCATGCTTCCGAAAACCGCTATCATGATTCGGAAAAGATACCCGAGACTGAAAACAAACAGGTAGACCCATCCATGGAGCCGGCTTACAAGATTCTGATTGCCGACGACCACCCGTTGTTCCGGGAAGCCATCAGCAGCGTTATCGCCTCTGGCTTTGAGGGCAGCGAGATCATCGAAACCGACGATCTGGACAGCGCCCTCGATATCACGCGTGAGAACGACGACCTGGATCTGATCCTCCTGGACCTGAACATGCCCGGTATGCACGGTTTGAACGGCCTGATCACGCTGCGCAACGAAGCCCCGACGATTCCGGTGGTGATTGTTTCTGCGGAGGAAGACAAGCAGGTGGTACTGCAGGCGATTACCTACGGTGCCTGCGGGTTTATTACCAAGTCCTCGCCCCGGGCGCAGATGACCGAAGCTATCCAGCAAATCCTGAACGGCAATGTGTACCTGCCCTCGGACATCATTCGTACCGGCAAGGAAAGCAACACCCGCCGCAGTCGCAATGAAGACAATCCGATTTCACCGGAGCTGCTCAACTCCCTGACCCGTCGCCAGCTGCTGGTGCTCGAGCGCATGTCCAAGGGCGAATCCAACAAGCAGATTGCCTATAACCTGAACATTGCCGAGACCACAGTGAAGGCCCATGTGTCGGCGATACTGCGCAAGCTGGGTGTGCACAACCGGGTGCAGGCGATCCTGTCTGCCAGTGACGTGGATTTCAGCCAGTATCTCAAGCGGTAAAACAGTCAGGGCTTGATAGGCGCAGAGTCAAAAAGGGGACAGATGAGATGTTCATCTGTCCCCTTTTTTCATGTGAGCTCGGCCTCAGTTTCTCAGCAGATGACTCAGCGCACTGCGCAACTTGAGGGGCTTCACCGGCTTGTTCATCAGCAGATGCCCAAGCTCGCGGATATGCTGCTTGAGCTCGTTGGTGTAATTGGCGGTAATCATCACCACCGGGGCCGGACACCTCCGGCGGCCATTGATCTCCGCTACTACATCCACGCCGTTTTCGTCGTTATCCAGATGATAGTCCGCCAGGATCAGGTCCACAGGACTGCTGGCCGGATCCAGCTGGCGTTCTAGATCCTCCAGGGACACCGCAGTCACGACCTGGCAGTCCCAACCCTCAAGCAGGGTTTTCATGCCCTGGCAGATCGACTGGTCGTTGTCGATCACCCAGATCCGGGCCCCACCAAGACCGCTATCGAAAGACACGGCCGGGTTCTGATCGGCCGTCGGTTGCCGGGGCTTCAGTTTGCCGACCGGGACCCGGACGCTGAAGACTGATCCCCTACCCTCGATCGAATTCACCGTCACCTCGTGTCCCAGCATTCGGGATATTTTGTCGACGATGGCCAAGCCAAGCCCCAGGCCTTTATCGGGCTGTGAGCCGGCCGGGCGAATACGCTTGAATTCCTGGAAGATCTCGGTGAGTTTGTCTTCGGGAATACCCGGGCCGGTATCCCAGACCTGCAGCAGAACATGATCCCCCTGACGACGGCAGCCAAGCAGAATCCGGCCGTGGCCGGTGTAGCGGATGGCATTGGTCAGGAAGTTCCGGAGGATGCGGGCCAGCAACTGAGAGTCCGACTCGACAATCGCGGAGCTGGCAACGAAATCCAGTTGCAGCCCTTCGGCCATGGCCATCTGCCGGAATTCCCTGGCGATGTTATTAAGCAGGTCCCGAAGGTCAAAGGCCGTGACATCCGGCTTGATCACGCCGGCGTCCAGCTTGGAGATATCCACCAGCGTGCCCAGCAGATTTTCGACATCGTCCAGAGAGGTACTAACCGACCGGACCAGCCCTTCCGCCTTGGGTCCGAACGACTGCTCCAGCAGCGCACTTGTGAACAGGCGCGCTGCATTCAAAGGCTGCAGCAGGTCGTGGCTGACAGCCGCCAGAAATTTGGTTTTCGAGAGATTGGCCCGCTCGGCTTCCAGCTTGGCATCGCGAAGCCGGGCCTCTACGGCGGCCCGCTCGGTAATTTCCTGGCGCAACTGGCTGTTCAGGCCGGTCAGGGCCGCAGTGCGTTCCTTCACACGTCGTTCAAGGTTGTCATAGGCCTGCTCTAGTGCCAGCGCGGTCTTCCGGCGGTCGGTGATGTCGCGGATCAGCACAAAGAAGCCGATGATGTCGCCCTGCTCATCGAAGTTCGGAACGTAGGAGCGAAGCATGTGGCGTACCTCGCCCTCCTCACCGGTCTCCTCGAATTCGAAGGTGACATTGTGGCCGTCCATGACATCGAGAATCTGGGGAAGCAGGCGCTGGTAGAACTCCGGCGAATGCACCTCATTGAGACGCTTGCCAAGGGGCGACTCACCCTTGCGCCCGTACCAGGACTCGTAGACCTTGTTGCAGAACTGGATCGTCATATCGGCCCCGATATAGGCAATCAGCGCCGGAACATGGTCGGTCACCACCCGGATCCAGCGTTCGCTCTCTTCGAGCGCCTTGATCCGCCGGGCCATCTCGCTGTTCTTCACATCGGTGATGTCGGAGTAGAGCACGACCAACCCGCCTTCCCGGGTCGGTCTCTCGGTAACCTGAACCCAGCGGCCGTTGGCCAGCAGAAACACCACACCTTCCGAATCCGGATGGCTGTGTTCCTCCAGAACCAGACCGCAGGCGACCGCCTGCCGCTTTACATCTGAAATCCGGGTGCCCTGACCCGGCGCATCAACTCCGGCATGCCGCCAGTAGCTCCGGAACCGGCTGTTACTCTGGATCAGGCAGTGCTGGTTATCGAACAGCACGAAGCCATCGGCAATACTCTCAATGGCGTCGCTCAGTCTCTGGCGTGTGGTTTCCGCCTCTTCACGGGCCCGGTTCAGGGCTTTGTTGCTGCCCTTGAGCTGTTCCATGGCCTGATTCAAAGCCTCGGTCCGCTCGCGAACCTGCTCGGCCAGTACCACCGAGTGCTCAAAGGCGGCATAGGGCTCCGGTTTATGGGCCGAGCCGGACTCCACCCGCACAATCAGAGCATCGCGAATCCGGCGCAGGCGCTCGTTTTCCGCCTCGAGCTCCGCTATCCGCTGGTCCCGGTCGTCCTCGACGGGTGTTTCAATCTTGTCCGGAACGGACATCAGGCTGGCCAATGACCACCCCCGTAAACGTCTGGTTGATGTGCATACCGTCGAACTGCTCGCCGTAGGTATTAAAGCCAATCACATTGTGGTGGCGGAGGAACTCCGAGACCGCTTCCACCTCCCCGGTCAGCTCGGCCTCCAAGCGACGCAGAAAACAATCGCAGCCGATGGTCACCAGAGGCGGACCCACAACCTGTTCTGCGGCTTCTATCTGGGTACGGACGCTGTCCAGCAGGGATTCCGGTTCCATGGCAGTCATCACGATCCCGGTTTCCACGGCACAATAGAAGGTCAGGCTCTTGTCCGGGTTAACCCGCTGAACCGATCGGACAAAATAATGGCCGCCGATCTTTACTCCCATGGGCCGCAGCGCGAAGACCTTGCGATCCAGAGCCTCGACATCGACGCCAACGGCACGGGCATAGGCATCGGCGGCCGGCTCGGCGTTGAGCTCGAATACCGTCCGGCTTTCCGCGCAGGCATCGGTCACCACCAGCTTTTCACTGCGCTCCACCATGTGATGCGTGGAGAACACCCGGAAATCCAGCGGTGTGTTCACCAGCAACACCGTGGCGGCTCCGGTATGGAACTGGCCATCGTAAAACACATGGGTATTGGCCAGGCGTTCATCGTCGCCGGCGGAACCGCCGAACTGGGGGATGCTGCCAAGGGCCGAGTTCAGCGTTGCCAGCACCAGCTCTTCACGGCTCGACAACCCGTCCAGCAGCGTGATGGCAAAGGTATTACCCTTGACCGGCGCCAGCCTTGCATCCCGGCAGGTCGAAAGCAGACCGTCGATAACGCTCTGGGCGTCCTGCAGGGTGAACCGGTCCAGTTCACGGATCAGCGCACAGTCGATGGCGAAATATCGGCGGTCGAATCCGATCGCAGTGATGCAACCTCGCCCATATCCCTCCGGCGTGATTTCCCCGGCGGAGGTGCAGCCGCAAACACGTACGCCCTGGAAACTGTGCTCCAACGCACTACCGAGTCGCTCCAGGTCGTATTCCGCAGAACAGAAGAAAAGCACACAACCCAGGTGCTCATGGCTGAGCTGGCTGGCGAGATTGGTGGCGGCCAACATCGGATCGCGAACGCTTGAGCTCGCTACACGGACCGCAGGTAGGGTCGTCGCTGGCTTCATAAACGCAGATCCCGAAAACGGATGACTTTTCACCGATTCTACGGCATCCGTAAACGCAGCCAATGCGACTTCAGTGCTTTTAATGGGCGCGCCAAAATGATCGTAAGCCATTGATTAAACTACCTCCTGAATCAATGTCTAATGGCGCTGCCGGTTTCCGTTCAGGCAAACCGGCACTTTAGTCTTAGACAAACCAGCGCTGCGAGGGGCCTCCCGCCACCCGCAACGCCAGATAGTGCTTAGAACATCACGATGGCGCCAAGGGCGATAGTGTCCGCCTCAGTGGTGGTTGCACCGGTGGTGCGGTTGCTGTCTTCGTACATGTTGTACTCGGCCACCAGCTTGAAATTGCTGTTCACATCGTGGAAGAAGCCAAGCGTGGTGCTCTCGGTCTCCAGGTTCAGGATTTCAGCATCCGTCTCGCCGTAGGACAGCACAACGCGATTGGCACCGAAGGCGTAGGAGCCCTGGACCAGGAAGCCGTCGGCATCGTCTTCTGTCACCGCACCGTTGCCGATCAGAACCGGGTTGTCCCCCTTGGAAGTAAAACCGGAGGCGGCCAGGGTCAGCCCAGCGACCGACGCCTTGATGCCGTAACCGAGGCCCGTGCTGTCGACGGTCGTCGTGCCGTTCTCGGCAGACTGGTAGCGGCCGTTCACCCAGCCCGTCAGGGCCACGTCGTTCAGATTGGCGCTGTAGGTTATCTCGGACTCGAAGCGGGGTGCGGCGTTTTCATCGTTGGCGCCGGTCACCGTATCGGCGGGATCCAGCACGCCGGCCGCGACTTTGAGGCCGCTCATGTCCGGCGAGCGATAGGTAATCTGGGCAGAGGGTGTCGGGTATGGATAGCCTGCGCGGATATTGCCGAAGGAAACGCCACCGGCAACGCCCGGGGAACCGAATCCCATCAGGATTTCGTCGAGGAAGATGTTGGAGCGGGCGTAAAGGCCGAAGTCCTTACCAATCAGCACCTGACCAAAATCGCCGTCTACCGTGGCATAGAACTGACGCACGTCGATGGCGGTGTCTGTGGGTGAATCAAGACTGTCATTGATGGTGGTCCAGAAGGAGGAACGCCCGCCCAGGGTCAGATCACCCATGTCCTTGCTAAAGTTGAAGCCGATAGTGTTCGGCAGGAAGCCCATCTTGATGCGGGAATCCCGAACGTCGTTCTGCTTGTCGTCACGGTTTACGTAGAATGCGTTGAAGTAGCCATCCACGGAAAAGCTGGTGCCGTCCTGGTTATACAGCTCAACAGCGGCATTGGCCCCTGCGCTGGCACCCATGGCCGCTGCCATGGCAATGGCTAACCCTGACTTTCTGACGTTATTGTTTTTCATAGTTCCCCCGGTTGTTTTTGGAAATCTGGGATCGGAGGCCCGGATCATCCGGACGCCCCAGGCGCGGTCTGTCGCCTGAATTCCATGGTCGGTGATGCGGGGGAGGGGGAAAATGCTTCCAGGGAGCAGGTTTTCTGCTCATTTGGGAGGCACTTGAATTGAAACTTTGGGAGTACGACCCGGCGGGGCTATTGGCCGGGGAACTGGGCCAATTCCTGCAGGCAGTCGTTAAGGAAGTCTTCGGGATCGGCCATCACCGCCTCATCGGCAACGACGCCAAACTGCACCTGGCCGGCGTAGCTGACAATGCTGATTCCCAGACCGATATCGCCGGCCTGGGGCACCCAGAACATCTGCTCGGTAATCCGGCAGCCCGCAATATAGCGAGCCTCCGGGGTGCCGGGCACGTTGGACACAACGGCACTGGCCTTGCGATAGAACACATCCGCCAGGGGGTCGCGCCAGGGCTCAGGCACGATCGTGGCACTGGCCGCCAGGCCCCAGGCAATACCCGGTTGCCAGCTTTTCTTCAGCCTGCGAGTTTCGTGCTTGATGCGGAAAAGTCGCTCGAGGGGACTTTCGCCATCCACCGGCAGGGGCACAAACACAGTGCC
>JAWWAT010000152.1:0-7563 GCA_033721635.1 Marinobacter sp.
GGCGTTGCTGGAGAAACTGGCGGCGAGGGAGCCAGTTACAAAGGTCACGCTGGGTGTTGAAGACGCCAGATTTACAGGAATGGTGGTTTAGAGCTACTTCAAAGAATCGCACGATGTGCGGTAGGCGAACACAAAAGCATAAAAATCTTAGGGAGGAGAACCATGGGACGGATGCAGATGGAACTGCACACCGGCATCGACCTGGCGGTGGCCCTGATCCAGCAGGCCAACTTGCCGGACCTGCTGAAAACCGCAACGAGACAGCTGAAAAACGCCTTCGGCCTGACCCGCTGCTGGGCGCTCGAACTCGACCTCAGTGGCCGAACCCTGCACTGCAGCGAACTAGCTGAACACGGCGAATTCGACTGCGGCGACTTCAGCCACCCCTTTGCCCACGTGCTGCAGACCGGCAAAGCCCGGGAACTTACCCGTGCCGCCAGCTACCGCCTGGACCACGTTGGCTTCCAGGCCTTGTTCGAGGCTAGCGACCGGCCCCGTTCCCTGTGGCTAGAGCCCCTCACTGGTAATGATGGCCGAACCCTGGGCATGCTCGTTCTCTGCCGGGACGAACCCGACTGGAACGGCATTACCGGCCAACCTCTGTATTGTGGCCTGAGGCAACTGCTTGTTCATCAATGGATTACCCAGCTTCAGAGCCGCGATCAGGTCTGGCAGCGCCGCCTGCTCAAGCGGTCACTGGATCATCTGCACGACGCCGAAATCGTTCGCACTCGCTGCGAACAACTGGCCCGAACCCTTGTGGGCAACTCCCGAGCCATGACCAGTCTCCGGGCCCAGATCGTCCGGGCCGCCGGCAGCCAGCTGTCCGTTTTGGTGCAGGGAGAAACCGGCTGTGGCAAGGATGTGGTCGCCCGCGGTATCCATGAATTGTCCGACCGGGCCGAAGGCCCGATGGTGGTGGTCAACTGTGCCGCCATTCCGGATACCCTTCTGGAGAGCGAACTGTTCGGGCATACCCGAGGCGCGTTTTCAGGTGCCGATCAGGACAAGCAGGGGCTTCTGGCGCAGGCAAACGGCGGCACCCTGTTCCTGGACGAAATTGGCGACATGCCCATGGCCCTGCAATCCAAACTGCTCCGGGTTCTGGAAAGTCGTCAGTTCCGCCCGTTGGGGGGCCGCGAGGAACAGCATTCGGATTTTCGGCTGGTAGCGGCCACCCACCAGCCGCTGCAGGCCGGTATCGAAGACGGCAGCTTCCGGCGGGACCTGTTTTACCGCCTGAGCCAATTTCCGCTGCGGGTGACGCCCTTGCGGGAACGCCCCGACGACCTCGAAGCCCTGAGCCGTCACTTTATCCGGCTGTATACCGAGCGTGAGGGTAGCGGACCCATGGGCATTTCCAGCCACGCCCTGCACCTGCTGGCCGGATACGATTTCCCGGGCAACGTCCGCGAGCTGCGCAACATCATTGAACTGGCCTGTCTGCAGACCCCGGGCGGAGATGATATCCAGCCAGAAGTTCTGAGGATAAATGACCTGTTCGAAGAGTCCGATGGTTGGACCAGCGCACCATGGGATGTCAGAGACAGAAATCCCGTTGATCTGCCAGCAGTGGAAGAGATCCGGGATCTTAAAGCCGCGGCACAGGCCTTTGAGGCGGCAATTATTCGTGAGCGATTGCACCAGTATGGAGGCAACCGGGCCCAGGCGGCGGAAAGCCTCGGCCTGCCAAAGCGGACCCTGGCCCATAAGTGCCTCAAGTACCAGGTGACAGAGTCATGATTCCCCGAAGAGTGCGATTGACCGGTGGTGTTGCAGCGGCATTGGCGCTGGTTTCGCTGGTCTCCAATGCCTGCGCTGACCAGCTTGAAGATGCCCGAGGCTGTACCACTGAGCCAAACCGACTTGAACGGCTGGCCTGCTTTGACGAGGTTTTTGGCACGCCGCTGGCGGCAGCCGTCGAGGAATTCACCGCTCCGGATGCCCGGCGATCCGAGCGATGGCGGCAGGCCTACGCCAGCCTTGATGCAGAAAATGCCGGTGTAGGCGTGCTTTACCGGAATACCGGGCAAGCATCTGGCCAACTGGTAACGGTTCCGGCTTTGGGGGTTCAACCTCCCAGACCTCTGCTGGCCCTTCAGTGTCACAACAACATCACCGAGCTCACGCTGATGCTGCCTGAGGCAATGGATGAGGAGCGGGTTCAACTGGGGTTTGGTCGGGGAAAGACCGTCTGGCGGGTGCGGGACAATGGTTTCGTGCTCAGTGGGGGCCGGGGACTGCCAGCCATTCGTACCGTGAAAGCCATGATCGAGGAAACAGAGGCCCGCGTTGACTCGCCCAACAGCCGCATTGATGGCCTTCTGTTTGATCTCTCGGGATACCGCCGGGCAATCGAACCGCTTCGCGAGACCTGTGGCTGGTGAATGCCGGCTGAATACAGTGATTCAGGACAGCAACATGCAGATCATTGAGCAACATCCCTACGTTGAACAAGTTGTCTCACCATTGCCCGGCGATTCCGGTGTCGGCGAGTCGCTCGGAGACGATGCAACGCTCGAGTTTCTGGAAAACGAGATCATGAAGGTGGGCTCTCTGGCCCATACCGATATTGATTGGAACAGGGTTGAAAGCGATGCCCTGATGATTCTCTCGGATCGCAGCAAGGACCTGAAAGTGCTTGGTTTTCTGCTGATCGCTCTGCAGCGTGGCGGCGACGGTGAACGGTTCGCCCTGTCTCTGTACCTGCTGCACCGGGTCCTGGATGAGTGGTGGGAGCAGGCTTGGCCCTACCCAAGAGACAAGGGCAAGCGGGCCCGCAAGATGATGTTCACCCAGATGCTCCAGCGCGCCAGCAAGGGTGTAGAGACGCTGGCGTTCGATGGCAGTGTTGGCGATGGTCGGGCATTCTGCCTTGAACTTCTGGCTAGGCTGATGAACCAGGCCGCTGGCAGGGAATTGCCGGAGGAGTCACTGCAGGATCTCAGACGGGCGGTTGAAAAGCTGCCCAGGGTTAACGACGCCACGGCAGCCTCCGAATCCCGCCCATCGGTAGTGCAGCAGGTCAATCAGGATTCGGGTACGGAAACGCCAGAGCAGAAACCCGCTCAGCCGAAGGCTTCTTTTGGATCGCTCACCCTGGATCCGGGCGACGAACGGGCAACCCGGCAAAGTCTTCTGAAAGTCGCGGACATGCTCACCGAAACCGGACCAGACCAGCCTCTGGGGTATCAGATTCGCCGTTACGCCATCTGGCAGAACATCTCCGCAGTACCGCCGACACGAGACGGAAAGCGCACCGATCTTGCCGCCGTAAGTGCCGACCGTGTGGCTGACTATCGCGAAGCCCTGGAAAAGTACCCGGACCTGGAACTGTGGCAGAAAATCGAGCAGAGCCTGTCGGTCAGTCCGTTCTGGCTCGACGGCCATTGGTTAAGTGCCCGGGTAGCAGCGGCCCTGGGCCACCATGCCTGTGCTGAAGCCATCCGTGTGTCTGCAAAGGAATTTGTTGAGCGCCTTGCCCAGTTGCCGGAGCTCACCTTCAACGATGGCACCCCGTTCCTCTCCCGCGAGGCGGAAGAGTGGCTCTGGTCCGCGCCGGCGACCGGTGGTTCCGCCGGCGGCGCCAACGCCTGGGGGCAGGCTTATGAGAAGGCCCGGGATCTGGTTTCACAAAAGGGACTGGCTGCCGCGATGCAACTCCTGGAAGACGGACTGGCGGAAGCAAGGGAGCCCAGAGACCGCTTCTACTGGCGCCTTGCCAGCGCCCGATTAATGAAAGACGCGGGCCTGAAATCACTGGCCACGCAGCAGGTTCAGGATCTGCAAACGCAGGTTCGCGGGCTGGCTCTCGAGGACTGGGAGCCAGCTCTGATCAGACAGCTTGAAAAGCTGGTCTGATCCCCGGAACACACCAAGGAATCACAGCAGGAATGGACACCATGTGGAGAAAAGCTTTACTCATCGGTCGCTGGCTTCTGCCATACCTTAAAAACGCAGCCCCGGTCACCCTGACACTGGGCGTTATTGCCTTGCTGGTGGCCACCTGGTGGCTGGGGCCACTCTGGGAGCTGAATGGTGAGTTTCCATTGGCGGCCTGGCAGATGCGGGCCCTCGTAACCCTGGGCGTTGTCCTTGTGGTCGCGATGGTGTGGGGCATGGTGCTGGCGCGCCGCCTGCGCAAGGTGAATGTCCAACAGGCCGAAGTGCAGAAGGAACAGGAAGATCCGATTCTGCCCATGGAGCGCAAGCAGCAGCGCCTGCTGGATCGCCAGCTGGCGGCCCTGAAAAGCAACCTCCCCGGCCGCAAAGGCATTTACCTGCTGCCCTGGTATCTGGTGATGGGCCTGGAGGATGCTGGCAAGACCAGCCTGATTCAACGCTCCGGGCAGACCTACACGCTCACCAACGTAACCCGCAACAATCGGGTAGATCGCAATGCTTTCGGTTTTGACTGGTGGATCGGCGATGAAGGCGTGCTTATCGATCCGGATGGTGAACTGTTGAGCCAGAGTCAGGGTGAGGGCGCTGGCGCTGAGATTCAGCAGCGTCTTTGGAATCATTTCATTGACTGGCTTGAGCGAAATCGCCCACAACGCTCCCTGAATGGTGTGGTGCTGACGATCGATCTGGCCAGTTTGAGCGTGGCAGATCCTGACCAGAGGCGGGATCGGGCCATCTTGTTGCGTACGCGCTTGCGGGAGCTGATGGAGCAGATCGGCTCGCGCCTGCCGGTGTATGTCACCTTCACCAAGATGGACCTGCTCTACGGTTTTGGCCCGCTGGTGCGGACCCTGAACAAGGAGGAGAAGGAGCAGGCCCTGGGCTTTACCTTCAACCTCGAAGGCCAGATGAATAGCGACGATTGGCTGAGCCAGTTCGCTGATCGATACACCGCCATGGTTGAGCGGCTTAACGATCGCTTGCCGGATGTTCTGGCCAATACCGGGGATGCTGAGGAACGGGCAGCGGCCTACTCCTTTACCCGCCAGCTTGCCGGCCTGAAGCCTGTTCTGGAGCATTTCCTCACCGACCTGCTGTCTGCGGATGTGTTCTCGACACCTGCGATCGTACGCGGCACCTACTTCACTTCGGTGTTGCAGGAGGGCGTGCCGGAGGATGCCTTCGTCTCAGCGGCCGCCGCCAATTACCAAATTGCCGGGCCCATTCAGCCGGCTCAACGGGCAGGGCAGTCCGCCAATCTGTTTACCCGGGCACTGTTCCCCCAGATTATCTACCCGGAGGCTGGCCTGGCCGGTGATAACCGACGGGTAATTCAGTCCCGGCAACGGCGGCTGGCCGTGGCCGCCGCGGTTGCTATTTGTGCCTGTGCGGGTATGACCGCCGGCTGGCAGCATTTCTTTATCAAGAATGCAGAGGCCGCGACCGCTGTGGAAAACCGTGTTCAGGGATTCATCGATAACTGGCAGCCGGTGGGCTTTGAGCCGGACAACACCGGCCGGAACCTGCTCGGCCCGCTGGATGAACTTCGTGAGGCGACCCTGGCCTTTGGCGATCATCGCCGTAACTGGCCGTTGTTCAGTGATATGGGCCTGTACCGTGGCCACGAGGTGGGGCCGGAAGTGGAGGAATCCTATCTTGATATGCTGGCCTACCAGTATTTGCCGGCGCTGATGTTCGGTGTGATGGCCGAGATGGGCCGGGCGCCGGACAACAGCACTGAGCGCCTGGAGCACCTGCGGGTGTTGCGCATGTTGTATGACGCCAGTGGTCGTCGGGACGATATTGTGACCCGATACATGCAGAACTACTGGCAGCAGGCTTTCCCCGGCCAGAGTGAACTGCAGCAGCGACTTCTTGATCATCTGGACTATGCCATGGCGCATACCGATCTGGCACAGCTCACTCGCCAGGGAGATTCGGTTGCCGATATGACCCTGGCGCCGTTTCGTAGCAGCGTCGAGTGGGCACAACATGAGCTTGGTCGGGTGGCCACGCCAGACCGGGTCTATCGGGATCTGGAAGTTGAAGCAGAACAGGAATTCCGGGCACCGTTGGAGCTGGCCCGGGCATCCGGGCCGGCATTCAGCACGGTGTTCACTCGGGTGGATGGGTATGGCGAGCCGGCTGTATCTGACGTAGCGGGGGATGAAGACCCATTGAGCATCCCCGCGTTGCTGACCCGGGAGGGGCTTGAGAAGTGGTTCCTGCGTGAATCCGGCTCGGTCACGGAGCTGGCCCTGGTGGACGCCTGGGTGCTGGGCCGCAGGGACAACGTCGATTTCAGCAAGGCGGACGAAGCCAGGCTGTTGGCCAGTTTGCAGACCCTCTATGCCGAGCACTATGCCGAGGCCTGGCGTACTGCCTTGAGCGGCATCGATATTCAGAGGTTTGAGGACCTGAACCACGGCGTACGTATTCTGGAGAGCCTGACCAGTGGTCACGAGCCCCTGGCAAGCCTGCTCGGGCAGGTTCGCCATAACACGCGTCTTGGGCCGTCGGCAGAAGGGGAGAGTGCCGCAGCCCGGGAGCTTCTGGAGCAGTCGCCTCATTTGAGGATGCTGCAGGATATTGAACGGCAGTTCGCGGACCTAAACCAGTTGACCCGGAAAAATGACGATCAGCCAACTGGGCTCGAACAGGTCATGATGGTAGTTGGGGAACTTCATGAGTACATGCGCAACATCCAGGAGGCGCCAGACGAGGGCAAGGCTGCGCTGGCCGCTGCCCGGGCCCGCATGGGGCTCCAGGGAGCCGACCCGATCTTCACCCTGCAGCGCATGGCCGACAACCAGCCGGAACCTCTGAACCGACTTCTGACCCGGTTGGCCACGGAAAGCTGGCGAGTGGTTCTGGACCAGGCGGTGGCGCAGCTCGAGCGTGAGTGGTATCGGGAGGTGTATCAGCCCTTCCAGCAGAATCTGGCCCGCCACTATCCGTTCAATCCGGACTCAGGGCGGGATGTTGCACTGCAGGACTTTGAACGGTTTTTTGCCCCGGGCGGTGTATTGGACGCTTTCTACCAGGAAAATCTGAAACTGTTCCTCGAGGATCACCCTGAACAAGTAGGCGATGCCCAACGTGCAGGCCTGGTGCGCCGTGCGGTACTGACCTCATTGGAAAATGCCGATCGAATCCGCAGGGCCTACTTTACCCGGGGTGGTTCCCTGGACGTGGAGTTCGCACTCGAGCCCCTCAATCTCTCAGCCAACAAGCGCCGCAGCGTGGTTAATGTCGACGGCCAACTGGTGGAGTTCAGCCACGGCCCGCGCCAGAGCATTCCGCTGGTCTGGCCCAATACCCTGCGGGACTCTGTTGAGAGCCGTATTACCCTGGTGCCGGTCCAGGTGAACCGTTCACCCCGAAGCCTCTCGGAAAGCGGGCCCTGGGCTCTGTTTCGACTGCTCGATAAAGCCGACATTACCGGCGTAAGCAGCGGCGCCGTGGATGTCCGGTTTCGGGTCGATGACGGGGAGATGCGTTATCGCCTCCACGCGGCCAGCAATACCAACCCGTTCACACAGCAACTGCTGGCGGGGTACCGCATACCCCGTAGCTTGTATTAAACTAGGCCCGTCCCGATGGGAGCAGGACGTTCTCATCAGGGCTGAGCCTTCGCACAGGATGGTGCGAAAGCCCGGA
>JAWWAT010000153.1:0-7515 GCA_033721635.1 Marinobacter sp.
CCAGACGGTAGATATACATCAGGCATGCTATCCGCGCTGAGGTGTGAGAAGGGCTTTATACCATGTCCCTCACCGGGATGTCAGGTGGATGGCGCCCCGTCGCCAGTTCTTCCGGCCCCACTCCAGCAGCGAATCCAGCGAACCGCTGGCAAGGTTGGCAGGCGGGTTCTGGCCAAGGGCAACGAGGGCCCTGAACAGGTTGTCGACAGGCTTGTCATCATCAAGAGCTGGTGCATGGGTCTGTTTGCTGAGTTTCTGGCCCTGCTCGTTAAGTATTACCGGGATGTGAAGCCAGCGTGGAGGGAGAGCGCCCAGGGCGCGGTAAATCTGTTGCTGCTGCGCTGTCATGTCCAGAAGGTCCGAGCCTCGCACCACGTCCGTGATGCCCTGGTCAATGTCATCGACAACCACGGCGAGCTGGTAGGCGTAGAATCCCTCCTTGCGGAGGATGACCGGATCATCAAGCTCCGCCTGGACCGTCTGGTGCTGTGCTCCGAGCAGCAGGTCTTGCCAGTGGCAGTCTTCGTCGTCCAGGGCAAAGCGGATCGCGAATGGTCGGTCACCGTCGATTCCCCTGCGGCTGCGGCAGTGGTTCGGGTGGCGCCCCTCGTTGGCCTGCAACTCCTTGCGTGAACATTGGCAACGATAAGCGTCGCCGCTTTCGAGCAACCGGTTGACGGCATGCTGATAGGCATCATGACGTCTGGACTGGAAGCGCACCGGCTCGTCGGGAAAGAGTCCATGGGCGTCCAGGCTGGCGAGGATCTGGCCGGTTGCTTCCGGCGGCTCTCTCAGGGGGTCCAGGTCTTCAATGCGAATGAGCCATTGGCCGCCTTGACTACGGGCTTCCAGAAAGCTGGCAAGTGCGGTAACGAGGGAGCCGAAATGCAGCGGGCCTGTTGGAGAGGGCGCAAATCGGCCACGGTATTGAGGGTTGCTCATGGCGGTCAGTCAGCCGGCGGGGCAGCAAAAGCCCGCGGCCGGCAGCTGTTGAGTGGTCGGCTCAGATACCGGTCTGGCGTTCGCGAATCTCGGCCAGTGTCTTGCAATCGATGCACAGGGTAGCTGTCGGCCGCGCTTCCAGACGACGGATACCGATTTCCACGCCACACTGATCGCAGAAGCCGTAGTCGTCCTTGTCGATGCGGTCGATGGTCTGGTCAATCTTCTTGATCAGCTTCCGCTCCCGGTCGCGGGTACGCAGCTCCAGGCTGAATTCTTCTTCCTGGGTTGCGCGATCGCTGGGATCCGCGTAATTTGCGGCGTCTTCCTGCATGTGGTGCATGGTGCGGTCGACTTCTTCCATCAGCTCCTGCTTCCATTGCAGCAGCAGATCCTTGAAGTGCTGGAGCATCTCCGCACTCATGTACTCTTCACCCTTCTTCATTTCATAGGGGGTGAAGTTGGTAAAACGTTCGCGTGGTTGTTCTGCAGTCGTTGCCATTGAACCCGGCCTCTTGTTTGTACTTCACAAGAACGGTTTGCTTCCCTCCGCGTGAGCCCCCGTGGCTGTGCGGTTATACCCTGGATGAAGCATTCGTCCTGAAACGGGAATTTGCGGAAAATAGCAGATTAGTCACGGGGGTGCCAGCCTTGTGACATCGACTTTTGTACGGAGATCACATGAAGTTTCCAGAACCGTTGGTAGAAGGCCGGCTTATTCGCCGCTACAAGCGCTTTCTGGCAGACGTGCGGCTGCCGGATGGCTCAGAAATAACCGCCCACTGCCCGAATACCGGCTCCATGCTGGGCTGCCAGCCGGAGAATGCGCGAGTCTGGCTTAGCCGAAGTGATAACCCCAAGCGAAAACTCCAATACACCTGGGAACTGGTGGAAACGTCGCCCGGGCAGTTGGCCTGTGTGAACACCGCCCGGCCAAACAGTCAGGCCCGGGAGGCTGTGCTGGCAGGCACTGTGGTAGAGCTGGCCGGCTATTCCGAGTGCCGCGCCGAGGTTAAGTATGGTTCGGAGAAAAGCCGAATCGACCTACTGCTTTCCGGCCATGACACCGCGGCCGATGCCTGGGTTGAGGTCAAGAACGTCACGCTGGCGGAAGATGCTCAGGGTTTTTTTCCCGACGCGGTGACCGAGCGCGGCCAGAAGCACCTGCGAGAACTGATTGCCCAGGTTCAGCAGGGCGATCGCGCGGTCCTGTTTTTCGTGGTGAATCACACCAGCATTCAAACCGTTCGCCCGGCGGACCATATCGATCGCAAATACGGTGAGCTGCTGCGGGAGGCTTGCGACGCGGGTGTGGAAGTGGTCGCCTACCGGGCCGATTTGAGCGAAAGCGATGGCACGCCAACGGGCGTGCTGACGTTGACCGAATCGGTTCCCGTTATTCTGGAAGTCTGATCTCGATCTGGCCGTCTTTTTCCCTCAGGTCCAATGAGGTAAGGGTGTCGCCCTGGCAGGGCCCGGCGATGCATTCGCCGTCTGAGGGCTTGAACAGGGCTCCGTGGGTCGAACACTGGATAAACAGATTGTCGGAATCCATGAACCGGCCGGGCATCCAGTTGAGTTCAATGCCCAGATGCGGGCAAATATTCAGGTAGGCACGGGGTGTGCCGCCATCCAGGAACAGAAAACCGGTCAGGGGCATGCCTGCTGGCTCCCGTGCCTTCTCGCGGAGTCGGAATTCCACGAACTGGCCCGGTGTCAGTTCGGATGCAGGGCAGACAGGCTGCCAGGCGTTTGCGTTACTGCTCATTTCGGCAATATGGCGTAGCGCATGCGGGTGCCGTGGTTCAGGGACATGACAATTTCATCGGCTTCCAGGCGGTGCGGGAAATAGCAGCCGGAAATCTTGGCGCTGGCAATGCTGGAGCCTTCCATCCTGGATTTCGAGAAGTCCACACCCCGCAGGTCGGCACCACGAAAATAGGCGTGGCGGAAGTCCAGTCCCTTGGCGTCCATCCCCCTCAGATCCAGACCCCGGAAATCGCCATGGGCGAAACTGGGAAACTCTGTGAGCTTTGCCTTTTCAGCATTGAATGCCTGCATGTCTTCGCTACGCAGAATATCGTAGAGCGGGTGGCTGATCTGGTGTACTTCGTGTTCGCTTTTATCATCCATACGGAACCTCGCGCTCGCCCATGGGTGCCTGATGTTATTCTTAGCCGGCTGTGCCGCCGGGGATGCCCAGGTGTTGCCGGATACGGCCGGCCACGGCTTCCGCCACATGCTCCTGATCAGTGTGCAGGTGGACGGTGTGGCTCTTTTCTTCCGCGGTCAACGGCTCAAACCAGGTTTGCTGGGCGTCCAGCAGTTCCTCTGTGGCCTCGGAGGCATCGCCCTTGCGGTTGCGGATCCACTCGCGGCGCAGGTCCTCCGGCGCCTCGCAATGGATAAGTGCAAAGGGTACACACTGATCTTCGGCAACGGATGCCAGCAACGACCGCTCTTTCTGTTTCAGGCTTGCGGCGTCCACAATCACCGGGAAACCGGCTGCCAGAACGTGACTGGCAAGCTCGGCAAGCCGCTGGTAAGTCTTCTCTGTTGCTTCCTCGGTGTAAAGATTGCCACCGGTCGGTGAGCGTGAGCTTTCCAGCGGAGCCAGCCCATGCAGGCGCTTGCGCTCGACGTCGGAACGCAGGCGGATCAGCCCCAGCTCGTTCGCCATGGCGGCGCTTACGCAGGTCTTGCCGCTGGCGGACAGGCCTGTGGTTGCCAGCATGTAGTGGTTGGGAATCGTGCCGTAATCCTCTGCCAGCTGGGCGTAGTCGCGATAGCGCTGCATCAGGTCGGCTTTCTCGGAATCCGTGATTCCCGGGTTGCCCATGGTGAACAGAGCAATCTTGGCGCGGACCATGGCGCGGTAGGCCTTGTAAAGTGGCAGCAACGGCAGCGCTTCGAAGTCGTCCCGGTATTCCAGGTAGGTATTCAGCACCTGGTTGGCCAGGGCGCTTTCCCCACGGGACTCCAGATCCATCAGCAGGAAGGCGAGGTCGTTGATGACGTCGATCCAGCGGAAGGGCTCATTGAACTCGATGCAGTCGAAAACGGTAACCTCGCCCTCGAAGCGGGTGATGTTTGCCAGATGCAGGTCACCGTGACATTCCCGGACCAGACCGCTGGCGCGGCGGTGGGCGATAAGCTCCCGGTGCCGCTCGAAGGTGGATTCGGTCCAGGCTTGCAGGTTGTCCAGCTGCATGAGCAGATCCGACTCGGCAATCATCGGACGGATCTGGTCGAAGTTTTCCTGCATGGCGGCAAAAACGGCTTCCGGAGTGCCCAGTGGTTTGTCGTCCGGCACGGGTGGCAACTGTTCGTGGAAGGCGGCAACTTGCCGGGCAAGATCGGTCAACAGTTCGGGTGCCAGATCCCCCTTTTCCTGCAGGCGATCGAAAAGCTGGTCCTGGCCGAACTGGCGCATCTTGATGGCGTATTCGAAGGCTTCGCCCTCGCCACCTAGAACAGGAGCTTCCGGCGTCCCGGTAATAGGCACCACCTCCAGATAAAGGTTTTTCGCCAGCCGTCGGTTGAGTCGCAACTCCTCCTCGCAGAAGTGTTTTCTGCGATCGAGAGTGGAGAAGTTCAGGAAGCCGAAATCCATGGGTTTCTTGATCTTGTAGGCGTAGTCACCGGTCAGGATCACCTGTGAGATGTGAGTTTCAATAACCTGAAAGCCATCGACAGGATGGTCGTACAGGTCTGGATTCTGCATCGACAGAATCAGATTGCCTGGGGATGTCTCACTCACGGTGTTCTCCTTGCGTTCCCTGAACCCATTGATTTTTCTTGTCCTATCATAACGGGCAGATTACAGAAATAACACATGGATGGCCTGCCTTCCTCACCGCTCCCTTCGTTATAATCGCGCCATGAAAAAATCCAAAGCATCCTCCAGCCCCAGGCGAAAGCCCTCCAGACGTTCCTCCAGCAACGGTCGTCGGCCGTGGTTCTGGCGTTTCATGTTTCGGTTATGTGCCATCGGTCTCGTTTTGCTGGCCGGCTGGATGGTTTACCTCGATGCCGTGGTGACCTCCCGTTTCGAGGGTCGGCGCTTTGAAGTGCCGTCCCGGGTGTACGCCCGCCCGCTGGAGCTTTTCGATGGTGCCAGCGTCAGTGCCAGTGCACTCGAACGGGAGCTTGGGCTCTCCGGATTCCGCAAGGGCGACGGGAAAAAAGCCGGCAGTTACCAGCGCAGCGGCAATCGCTTTGTGATCAGTACCCGGGGCTTCTCGTTCCCGGACGGCGATGAGCCCAGGCGCCGGATATCCTTGGCGATCTCGGGCGATCGGGTTCAGGGCTTTTCGGTGCTTGAAGGCGACAATGCTCCGATTGTGCGTCTCGAACCGGCGCAGATTGGCGGTATCTACCCGGCTCACAAGGAGGACCGGGTTCTGGTCCAGCTGGACGAAGTGCCGGCCCTCTTACCCACCACGCTGATGGCGGTGGAGGATCGCAATTTCTACGATCATTTCGGCATTGCGCCGCTTTCCATAGGCCGGGCCATGCTGGCCAACATCCAGGCCGGGCGCATTGTTCAGGGTGGCAGCACCTTGACCCAGCAGCTGGTGAAGAACTTCTTCCTGACTCGTGAGCAGACGCTGGTGAGAAAGGGCAACGAAGCCTTGATGTCGGTGCTGCTGGAATTTCACTATGAAAAAGACGACATCCTGGAGACCTACCTCAACGAGGTCTATCTCGGGCAGGCAGGCACGCGCAGCATTCATGGTTTTGGGCTGGCCAGCCAGTTCTATTTTGGCGAATCCCTGAAGGATCTGGACGTGCACCAGATCGCTCTGCTGGTGGGCATGGTCAAAGGCCCCAGCTACTACAATCCTCGTCGGCATCCGGAGCGTGCAACCGAGCGGCGGAATCTGGTGATTTCTGAAATGGAACAGGCCGGCCTCATTGAGCCGGGGCGCGCGTCCAGGGCTCGAGGATTGCCGCTGGGCGTCAGTGAGCGCCCGTCGTATTCGGAAAATCGCTACCCGGCCTATATCGATCTGGTTCGGCGACACTTAGCCCGTGATTACAAGGAAGAGGATCTGCGCAGTGAAGGTTTGCGGATTTTCACCACTCTGAACCCGGCGATCCAGTACGCTGCGGAGTATGCGGTAACCGATACCCTGCCGAGGCTGGGCGGCGGGCAGAATGCCGAGGCGCTGGAAGCCACTCTGGTAGTAACGGCGAAGGATTCCGGAGAGGTGCTGGCACTTGTGGGTGGTCGGGACCCGCAATTTGCCGGGTTCAACCGGGCACTGGATGCCAACCGTCCCATCGGGTCGTTGATCAAGCCGTTTATCTATCTGTCGGCGCTGCAGGAGCCGGAAAAATATACCCTGACCACACCGGTGCTGGACAAGAGCTTCACCCTGGAGTTCGACGATGGCAAACGCTGGCAGCCCAAGAACTACGACGGTGAGGAACGGGGCGAAGTGCCCTTGCATATGGCCCTGTCACGCTCCTATAACCTGCCGGCCGTTCGCGTTGGCCTGGATGTCGGCGTGGACGAAGTCCGGGAGACCCTGACGGCTTTCGGCGTCGACACTCCGATTTCCCGCTACCCTTCGATGCTTCTCGGCTCGGTTTCCATGAGTCCGGTGACCGTGGCGCAGATCTATCAGGGCCTGGCAACCTCTGGCTTCAATACCCCGCTGCGCACAATCCGGGAAGTGACGGATGCCGGCGGTGAGGCATTATCCCGTTACAGTCTTGAGGTTGAGCAGGTGGCTGATCCCGCTGCCGTCCACCTGGTGCAATACGCCATGCAGGAAACCATGCAGGAGGGAACGGGCCGCTCGACATACTACACCGTGCCTCAGGAGCTGACTCTTGCCGGCAAGACCGGCACCACGGACGATGGCCGGGATTCGTGGTTTGCCGGATTCAGTGGCGATCTGCTTGCCGTAGCCTGGGTTGGCCGCGATGATAACGGACCGACATCACTGACCGGGGCCAGCGGTGCCCTGCCGGTGTGGTCGAGGTTCATGGCGCAGGTGCCCCAGCATGGCTTTTCGCCGGTAGTGCCCGACGGAGTGAATTATCACTGGGTGAACTCACAGCGGCAGGCACTGACGGACGAATACTGCGATAATGCCCGTCTGTTGCCTTACATTGCCGGCAGTGAACCCACGCAGACAATTTCGTGCTCCGGAAATCTCGAGCGTCGTATCCGGGGCTGGTTTGAAGGACTGTTTCAATGATTAACCGACTTTCGTTCAGGGCCGCCCTGATTACCGCGCTGCTGTCCCTGGCTGGTTGTGCGTCCAGCCCGGGGGGCGGAATTTACGTGCCCATCGGCGGAGAGCCAGCCAGGGCGCCAGAGCCACCGAAGACCAGTACTGAAACCGAAGAAAGCGAAGCCCCGGTCTGGCGCAAGAGCGAACAGCCAGAGGCGACGCCTGAGGTCAGGGAGCCCTCCAGCAGCAGTTCTCCCAGTTATCGCGAAACCGGGGATGGCCTGTCACCGGCGGCGCTCAGTCTGGTGCGTGAGGCCGACCAGCTGTTGGCGCAAGGCAATGTGCCCGGCGCGATTGCACGCCTCGAGCGCGCACAGCGGATTGC
>JAWWAT010000154.1:0-7508 GCA_033721635.1 Marinobacter sp.
AGCAGCCATGGGCGCCTGCTTGGCAGCGGTATCATGAGGCTGATGCTGGCTGACGATGGCATCAATCACCCCTTCCCGGACACCGGCGATCAGCGCCTTGCGATCGCTCTCGCCCCGGAGAGGGGGCCGAACATGGAAACGGCTGTCGAACCCGGCCAGAGCCTCCTCGGTGAACACCAGCTGGTGCATGGCCACGTCGGCGGTTACCGCAATACCGCGGCTACGGGCATCGGCCAGCATTTCGACACTGCGGCCACAGGAGAGCTGGCTGAGGTGCAGGCGTACCCCGGTTTCCTCCGCCAGCAATAGCATCTCCATCACCGCCGCGGTTTCCGCCACTTCCGGAATACCGAGCAGGCCCAGCCGCGACGTGACCAGACCATCGTGGGCGTAGCCGTCGGCGGCCAGGGCCTGGTTCTCGGGGCTGAACATTACCGTCAAGCCAAAGGTCTGGGCGTAGGCCATGCACCGTCGCAGAATGCGGGCATTGCGCACGCCCCGGGAGCCATTACCGACCGCGACACAGCCCGCTGAGGCCAGACCCGCCATATCGCTGAGCAGATCGCCCTCCAGCCCCCGGGTAATGGCACCTATAGGCAAAACCCGGATTGGCGAGCGGCTGGCCGCGCCATCACGGATCAGGTGGGTGACCGCACTGGAGTCGTTCACCGGTGACGTCTCCGGCGAAGCGCACACCGTGGTGTAGCCACCGTGGGCCGCCGCCAGTGTCTCTGAGGCGATGTTCCCTTTCTGGCCATTGCCCGGCTCGCGGAGGTTGCAGCACAGATCGACGAAGCCGGGTGTGATCACACAGTCTTCCGCACTGACGGTCTCGTCGGCCTGTTCCCGGGCGGCGGCCTCGCCCATCGCGGCAATGCGACCGTCCCGGATCAGCAGAGCGGTATTCTCCTGTTCTGCGCCCTGACCATCGAACAGTCGGCCTCCGGTGATTTTCAGACTGCGTCCGGAAATATTGACGCTGCTCATGCCTGGTCCCTCTCACTCAGTTTCTGCTGGCGCTCGGCCACCTGACCACCCATGGCCATGGACATGACCGCCATCCGGATGGCAATTCCGTTGGTAACCTGATTCAGAATCACCGATTGCGGCCCGTCGGCCACTGCCGATTCGATTTCAACGCCGCGGTTTATGGGCCCGGGATGCATAACAATGCATTCCGGATGAGCCAGTGCCAGTTTCTGCTGGTTCAGGCCATATAACCGGTAGAATTCCCGCTCGCTGGGCAGCAATGCGCCTTCCATACGCTCTTTCTGGAGTCGCAACATGATGACCACATCCAGATCCTTCATCCCCCGGGCCATGTCGTATTCCACCGTGCAGCCCAGGCTTTCCACATCTTTGGGAAGCAGGGTACCCGGGGCAATAACACGAACTTCTTCCGCGCCCAACTCGTTCAGGGCGCGAATCTGGGAGCGGGCTACCCTCGAGTGCAGCACATCACCGACGATGGCGACTTTCAGCCCCTCGAACTGTCCCTTGTGCTGGCGAATGGTGAGCATATCCAGCATGGCCTGGGTCGGGTGCGCATGACGGCCGTCACCGGCGTTGATGATGGCGACGCCGGGCGTCACGCTCTCGGCAATGAAATGCGGCGCACCACTCTGGGAGTGCCGGACCACGAACATGTCGCTGGCCATGGCTTCGAGATTAAGCAGGGTGTCAGACAGGGATTCGCCCTTGGAGGTGGCCGAGGTGCTGATATCCAGGTTAAGCACATCCGCAGAGAGGCGCTTGGCCGCCAGCTCAAAGGTACTGCGGGTCCGGGTACTGGACTCAAAAAACAGGTTCACCACGGTCCGGCCCCGGAGCAGTGGCACTTTCTTGATGGTTCGCTCACCGACTTCGATAAAGGAGTCCGCAGTGTCCAGGATGTCTGTCAGCAGCGCCCGATCCAGACCATCCAGTGTGAGAAAATGCCGCAACTGACCATCCCGGGTCAGCTGCAAGTGGTGCGGGGAAGAGTCGTTCGCGGTCATGGGTCGCCTGTTATCTGATTCGGAGGTTTATTGTCCGGCTTCCTGGAGCTCGATGCGGAGCGGGTCGGGGCCACGCAGTTTGACTCGCTGATGGGATGCCAGCGCCATCGTCTTGCCAGCCACATCAGGCTGGATGGGCAGTTCCCTGGCGCCGAGGTCAATCAGGGTGGCCAATATGATACTGGCTGGGCGGCCATAATCGAAGATCTCATTCATCGCGGCGCGGATGGTCCGGCCGCTCATGATGACATCGTCAATCAGGATGATGTCCCGCCCCTCGGTATCGAAGGGCAGGCTTGAGGGTTTGACCCTGGGGTTCAGGCCGATGCGGCTGAAATCATCGCGGTAGAAGGAAATGTCCAGCTCGCCGAACGGCTCGTCGATGCCCAGGCGCTTGCTGAGCACGTCCGCCAGCCAGACACCGCCGGTACGGATACCGATCAGAACCGGCGATTCCACGCCCCGTTGCTCAAGCGTCTGACGCAGGCCGGACTCCATCTGGTCAAGCAACTGATCAATATCAAGCAATGCCGTCATTCGGTCCTCACTGTTGAAAAAAAGGTTTCCAGGATCAGCACCGCGGCCCTGTCGTCCACTCCGTGCCGCCCAAAATCACGACTGCCTCCGGCGGCCATCACCTCACCCTTGGCCTCGAAGCTGGTGAGCCTCTCATCGATCATCTCGACCGGCACGTGGTAGCGGCCATGCAGGCGCTTGCCGAATTTGCGGGCCCGGGCACACATCTCGTTTTCGGTGTCGTCCATATTGAGGGGCAAACCGACCACGACCAGATCCGGACGCCACTCCTCGAGCAGGGATTCAATCTGTTGCCAATCGGGAATACCGTCTCGGGCAGGAATCAGAGCCACCGGTTGGCCGGTACCCAGTAATTCCTGACCGACGGCAACGCCAATCCGGCGGGTGCCAAAATCAAACGCCATTACCCGGCGACTGGTTGGCTCAGGCATGGCCGACGGATTCGCTGAGCTGGTTGAGATCTATGCCGATCAGTTTGAGTACGGCCTTGTAACGCTCTTCCCAGGGGGTACGGAACAGGATCTCTGTGGTGGCCGGGCAAGTGAGCCAGGCGTTGCTGCCCAGCTCCTCTTCCAGCTGCCCTTCGCTCCAGCCGGAGTAACCCAGGGCCACCAGATACTCCTCGGGGCCCTCGTTACGGCCAATGCCCGCCAGTATGTCGCGGGACGTGGTCAGCATAACATCCTCGGTGACCTTTGCCGTGTTCTGCCAGCTGGTTCCGGGGGGATGCAGCACAAAGCCACGTTCCTGCTGAACCGGGCCGCCGCTGAATACCGGCAGGTCCAGCTCACCACCTGGCAGATCCAGTTGTTCCAGAATCTCGCCCAGATGGATGTCCAGCGGGTGATTGATCATGAGCCCCAGGGCACCCTCGTCGGAGTGCTCACAGATGTAGATGACGCCGCCGTGGAAACGCGGATCCGCAAGATAGGGTGATGCCACCAAAAAATGGTGCCGCAGGCTATGGGGAGAGTGTTTCGATGCTGTCATCCGGATGTCAGCCCCCGACGCTGGAAAGACCAGGTACGTATGATTTCGAGTTCGTCCACCTCTTTCCGCATTTCGTCCGGAAACGGTGCAAACGGTGACGCCATCCTGACTATGCGGATGGCAGCATCATCCAGAACGGTGCTGCCGGAAGACTGCAGGATCGCTACCTCTTTAATGGTGCCGTCTTTTTTGAGTGACACCAGCATTCGCAGTGTGCCATAGATTCCGGCATTGCGCGCCTCGGTCGGGTAGTTGATGTTGCCCACCCGCGTTACCTTGCTCACCCAGTTCTGGACATACCAGGCGTTGGTGGACTTGAGCGTGGATGCGGCGGTAACGCGCATCACCCTCGGTTTGCGGGCATAGGCCTGCTGCTGAGCATCGAAGCGGGCCTCCAGGCTGGCAATTTCCAGACTGCGTTCCATCAGGCTCTTTTTCTCCCGAACCGGCAGGGGCTCCTCTTCCGGTTTGGTGCGCTCCTCCGGCTGCTGAACCTTTTGGCTGGATGAACTCTCGGTCTGCACCACCTGCTTTTCCTGGCGCGGCTGCGGCTGAGCCTGGGCCGGCGGCTCGGGCTGAACCTGAGCCACCTCGGGCTGACTGACCTCCGCCGGTTGCGGCGTGGTCATTTCCCGGACCTCATCCTGGGTGCCACTGCCCTTCTGGCTGGTCTGGGCCAGAAAGTCTGCTTTCTCAGGGGCTTCCTCATCGTCAAACTGGGACAGGGTGATTTCCATGGTCTGGGCCGAGGAACGGGGCGGTTCGGGCGCAAAGGTAATTCCCAGCACCACGATAGCGTGCACCGCCAGCGCCATAAAAAGGGTGAAGGAAAACCGGTCGAAGTCGCTTACCTGAACTGCCATTCCTGATACGGATCCTGTCGTTAAACCTGCCCGGCTACCATTACCGGATTATGCCTGGCCCAGGCGTTTTGCAATTGCGTCCATTAACAGGCCGCCAATATCGATGCCGAAGGCCGCATCAAGTTCCCGGATGCAGGTCGGACTGGTGACGTTGATTTCGGTAAGGTAGTCACCGATGACATCCAGCCCGACAAAAATGAGGCCTTTCTCTTTAATCACTGGCGCGACGCGCTCGCAGATTTCCCGATCCCGGGCGGTCAGCTCTCGGCCTTCGCCCCGGCCGCCGGCAGCAAGATTGCCCCGATTCTCACCATGGGAGGGTATTCTCGCAAGGGAGTAGGGTATCGGTTCACCGTCGATCAACAGAATACGCTTGTCGCCATCGCTGATTTCCGGAATGTATTTCTGGGCCATGGCCTGGTGGGTGCCATAGTTGGTGAGGGTTTCGATGATGACCCCCAGATTGAAATCGTTCTCCCTTATGCGGAAGATCGAATGACCGCCCATTCCGTCTACCGGCTTCATGATCACATCGCCGTGTTTGGCGTAGAACTCGCGGAAACGGCTCGCGGACCGGCTGACCAGCAGCGGTGGCGTCAAATCCTCGAACTGGGTAGCGAAAAGCTTTTCGTTGCAATCGCGGAGTGTCGACGCCGGGTTTACCACCAATGCACCCTGCTGCTCGGCCGCCTCCAGTATATAGGTGGCCATCAGGAACTCCCGGTCTACCGGCGGATCCTTGCGCATAAGGATGACATCCAGATCGCCCAGCGCCCGATCCTGGCTTGGACCGAAGCTATACCAGTTTTCAGGATCCATGTGCACGGTCAGGTCTCGGGTGCGCGCCATGGCCTTACCGCCATCGAGATACATGTCAGGCTGTTCCATGTACTCAATTTCCCAGCCACGCTTCTGGGCAGCCAGCAACATGGCCAGGGAGCTGTCTTTCTTGAAATGGATATCTTCAATCGGATCCATCACGATCCCGAGTTTGACGGTCATGGGCGTTCCTGCACTCCTGGGGGTTAAAAACACGAACCGGTCTGCAGAGCGGGCCGGGCATTAAGTGCTATGCTGTGAACTCAGATGGTATTGTACCCGAGCTGCAAATGCATCCGGAGAAATCCTCAGTCAGTTACGTGACGTTGCGGGCAGAAGTACATTTGGTCACAAACTAATACTTTTTATCCGGCCATTGATAATCTATAAATGAGCGGGGTTTATAGAAGAACCTTAAGGTTTGTGTTAAAACCCCCGTTTTAAAATAACGACAGTCGCTGAGCGCAAGGCAGTTGGACAATGGATGACAACTTCGAGAATTTGAAGATCATGGTGATCGACGACAGTAAAACCATACGTCGCACCGCAGAAACCCTTCTGAAAAAGGTCGGCTGTGAGGTCATCACCGCGACCGACGGCTTTGACGCTCTTGCCAAGATTGCCGATTCCCAGCCGGACATCATTTTCGTTGATATCATGATGCCCCGCCTGGACGGCTACCAGACCTGCGCACTTATCAAGAACAATTCCTCCTTCAAAAATACGCCGGTTATCATGCTCTCCAGCAAGGACGGGCTGTTCGACAAGGCCAAGGGCCGGATCGTCGGCTCGGACCAGTATCTGACAAAACCGTTCAGTAAGGATGAGCTGCTCAATACCATCCGCCAGTACGTCCCACAGGCGGAACAGTAAACCTGCTGACCCCAAGAACCATCGAGGAAACCATGGCCCGCATTCTGATTGTTGACGATTCCCCTACCGAGGTTAAGAAAATCTCCACGATCCTGGAAAAACACCAGCACGAAGTGTTGACCGCCGACAATGGCGCGGACGGTGTTGCCAAGGCCCGTGCCGAAACCCCGGACCTGGTTCTGATGGATGTGGTTATGCCCGGCCTGAATGGCTTCCAGGCAACCCGCCAACTGACCCGCGCACCGGAAACCGCTTCCATCCCCGTAGTGATTGTAACCACCAAGGATCAGGAAACTGACCGAGTATGGGGCACCCGCCAGGGCGCCAAGGGTTACCTGGTCAAGCCGGTAAACGAAGACGACCTGATCAAAACAATCAACAGTTTGATTGCCTGATCCCCAACCGTGGAGTACGCATGTCCGCCCAGGCTGCCCCTTTTGCCGTTCTGACGGATATCGCCGAGCGCAGCCGGTCTCTGGCCGCCGGCCTGCCGGAACAACAGGAAGCCGTTGAACTGTGGAACGGCATCGGCTTCGTTCTCGCAGGTGAACGCTACGTTGCCCCTATGGGCGAAGTCACTGAAATCCTCCATGTCCCCAGGTTCACCCATATCCCGGGGGTTCGCCCATTTCTGCTTGGCGCGGCCAATGTTCGCGGCCGCCTCCTTCCCCTGGTTGATCTTGCCGGCTTTTTCGATATTCCCCGCTCTTCCCGCAGCCAGCGGGAGCGGCGAGTGCTGGTTGTTGAGCAGGGCGATATTTTCAGCGGGCTGGTAGTCGACAGTGTCCTGGGTATGCAGTACTTCGCAACTGACAGTTTCAAGGATTCGCCCGAGGGCGTACCTGAAAACGTTCAACCGTTTGTCTCAGGCGGTTATGAACGCAACGAGGAAGTCTGGAAAGTGTTTTCGGCCGTCGACCTGCTCGAGGACGAACGGTTTCTGGACGTCGCACAGTGGTAAGGGTGGTGACAATGGCAGGAACATCACCCTGACCGCCTGAAACCCGAAAAAACAAACTTGCCAATTTCTTGAAGAGGCCGGGAGCCAGAAAATGAAGAACAGAGCTGGAAGACTCAGTATGGGACAGGGAGGCAACAAGCTGGTTGCCGGCCTGATCGCCGCGCTGATCGCACTCACCATCCTGCTCGTTGTCGTGCTGTTCATTATCAATCAGGACAGCCAGAACGATCAGGAGTACATCGCCAACACCGCCGAGCTGAGGGTACTCTCTCAGGAGATCGCGAAGAACGCGACCGAGGCTGCCGGCGGTACCGCCGAGGCCTTCAACCAGCTGCGCCGCTCCCGTGACGAATTCCAGCAGCTCTGGACCAACGTAACCGAGGGTAATCCGGAAACCGGTCTGCCGCCGAGTGAACTGGCCCAGCAGAGTGGCGTTCAGGAAAACTGGAACACCGTGCGGGAAAACGC
>JAWWAT010000155.1:0-7485 GCA_033721635.1 Marinobacter sp.
ATCTGCTCTATGTGACTTTATCACTGAACGGACTGAGTGGACGGGTTAAAGTCAGCCCTGTCGTCTCATATCAACCAAGGAGAAAGGATCATGAGCATCAATATGGGATCTGCGGACCGAATCATTCGTGCCATCGTCGGCATTGTATTGCTGGCTCTGGTGTTTGTGGGCCCACAAACACCCTGGGGCTGGATTGGCATTGTTCCTCTGGCGACCGCGGCAGTAGGGAATTGCCCGGCCTATTCACTGCTGGGCATCAAGACCTGCAAGAAGCAATAACCGGGCGGACATAAAAAAACCGGGGCACGTCTGTCGCTGTCCCGGTTTTGTCTTCAGAGCTATGGCAGCGCTACTTTACCGGCGCGTTCAGGACCTCAAGCACTTCTTCCAGCTCCGTTATCATCTGCCGAATAAGCTGCTTGTACTGTGAGGTGTCATCTTTCACCTCGTGACTGCTCAGCTTTTGCTTGGCGCCACCAATCGTGTAGCCCTGATCGTAAAGCAGGCTACGAATCTGGCGAATGGTAATCACATCTGCCCGCTGATAATACCGACGATTGCCGCGTCGCTTTACCGGGGACAGCTGAGGAAATTCCTGCTCCCAATATCTCAATACGTGCGCTTTCACCGCACACAGTTCCGCTACCTCACCAATGGTGAAATAACGCTTTCCCGGAATCGTGGGAAGCTCGTTGTTATGACTCGGTTCCAGCATACGCTTCTACTTTTTGCTTTAGTTTTTGACCCGGGCGAAACGTAACAACACGCCGTGCACTGATTGGGATTTCCTCACCGGTCTTCGGGTTCCGTCCCGGCCGCTGCTTCTTGTCCCGCAGATCGAAGTTACCAAAACCGGACAGCTTCACCTGCTCGTTGTGGCTGAGAGCGCCTCTGATCTCATCGAAAAAAGCTTCCACCATTTCCTTGGCTTCGCGTTTGTTCAGGCCCAACTCCTCGTACAACCGCTCCGCCATTTCCGCTTTCGTCAAAGCCGCCATCTCTCAACTCCTCAGTGTTGCCCCCAGCTCTTCTTTCAATGCGTCGATCACACCGTTGAAGAGCGAATGCACTTCATCCTCGTTCAATGTACGTTCGGGGTGCTGCCAGAACAGACTCAGAGCCAGGCTCCGGTTGCCTTCACCCAGACTCTCGCCTTCATAGACATCGAACGCACGCAACGCCGTCAGCTGCTCACCGGCGTGCTGCCTGGCCACACGCTCCACATCGGCGAACGCTACCTCACTCCCGATAATAATAGCCAAATCCCGACGAACTTCCGGGAATTTTGAAATTTCTTTGAAATTAGGCACATATCCGGTAACGATTGAATTCAAGAATAGCTCAAACATCAGGATCGTGCCATTAAGTTCAAGATTTTTCTGAACTTGTGGATGCAAAGTCCCAAGCCAGCCCACGTGCTCGCCGTCGCGCATCAGTTCCGCGGTCTGCCCCGGGTGCAACGCAGGGTGTTTGCTGCCAATAAACTGAATCTCAATGCCCAACAACCTGAACAGACTCTCCAAATCCCCTTTTACATCAAAGAAATCAGCAGTTCTGCGACCGTTAGCCCAGTTTTCAGGGTACTGATTGCCGACCACCACGCCGGCCAGCATCGGCTGCTGATCAATCCGCTCGCCTTCCTGCAGGAAACGCAGACCGGTTTCGAACAAACGAATGCGCGGCTGCTGACGGTTCTGGTTGTGGGCGACGGTTTTCAGCAGGCCACTCCACAGGGTGGTTCGCATCACCGACAGATCCGAGGAAATCGGATTGGCCAGCGCAATGCCCTGGCGATCAGGATCCACCAGCTGCTGAATTTTCGGATCGACAAAGCTGTAGGTCACCGCTTCCTGGTACCCGTTATCCACAAAGAAGTTGCGAATGGCCGATACCGGGCGAACAGCCTCCTGCTCCGGTCGCAGACCGAGTGAGCCAGTAGGCTCGGTTACGGGCAGATTGTTATAGCCATAAATCCGACCGACTTCTTCGATCAGATCCTCTTCAATAGAGATATCCGGGCGGAAGCTGGGCACGCTGACCCGCCACCCGTCTTTGAGAAGCTTTTCGACCCGCAGCCCGAGGCGGGTAAGAATTTCCTCAACGGTGGTTCGGTCAATTTCCATACCCAGCACATCGTTAAGACGGCGAGCTCTCAGGTCGACCATCCGGTCCGCGGGAATATCCTCGTCGCTGGCGACTTCAACAATCTCACCGGGCTCGCCGCCGACGATGTCCATCAGCAACCGGGTTGCCCGCTCCATGGCCTCGCGAGCCAGCTTGTAGTCAACACCTCGCTCAAACCGGTGCGACGCGTCCGTATGCAGGCCGTAATGGCGGGCCTTGCCCGCCAGGGTAATCGGGTC
Source organism: Marinobacter sp. (assembly GCA_033721635.1). Lineage (GTDB taxonomy): Bacteria > Pseudomonadota > Gammaproteobacteria > Pseudomonadales > Oleiphilaceae > Marinobacter. The sequence goes on from JAWWAT010000155.1 coordinate 2,364, forward strand.
AAAATAGGCGGACTCCAACACCAGATCCCGCGTTTTCGGGCTGACGCCGGAATGCTCACCGCCCATGACGCCGGCAATGGCGATCGGTTTTTCATGATCCGCAATCACCAGTGTGCCCTGGGTGAGCTCGACTTCCTGGCCATCCAGCAGAACCAGCTTTTCCCCAATCCGCGCCATACGGACAATGATCCCGCCCTGAATCTCATCACGATCAAAGGCGTGCATGGGCTGGCCAAGTTCCAGCATCACGTAGTTGGTGACATCCACGGCGGCGTCGATGGAGCGAACTCCGGAGCGGCGCAGTTTTTCCTGCATCCACAAGGGCGACTCCGCCTGCAGGTTCACGTTGCGAAGAATGCGGCCCAGATACCGGGGACAACCTGCCGGCGCTTCCACCCGGATATCGGGCACCTCGGAGTGCACCGATTCGACGGGCTCTATCGCGGGGCTGTCGACCAGCATGCTGTTCAGAACACCCACTTCCCGGGCGATGCCCTTGATAGAGAGACAGTCTGCGCGATTCGGAGTCAGATCCACGTCAATGGTGACATCATTCAGCTTCAGATAATCTGCCACGTCCTGCCCCACCGGTGCATCCGCCGGGAGCTCCATCAAACCATCATGGTTATCGGAGAGCCCCAGTTCCGATTCGGAACAAAGCATCCCCTCGGAAGGCTGACCGCGCAGTTTTGCCTTCTTGATTTTAAAGTCACCGGGCAGGACGGCACCGACCACCGCAAAAGGCACTTTCATACCCTCACGGACATTGGGGGCACCACAAACCACCTGCACCTCGGAAGCCCCGTCACTGACCTGGCAAACACGCAATTTGTCTGCGTCAGGATGTGGCCCTACTGACCGGACTTCGCCCACGATTACACCGTTGAATTGACCGGCCACCGGCTCAAAACCGTCCACTTCCAGACCGGCCATGGTGATCTGATCCATTAATTCCTGGGTATCGATTTGCGGATTGACCCATTCGCGCAGCCACTGTTCACTGAATTTCATGGTTATTGCCTTGTCCTGATGCGGTTATGCCTGTTTGGTTGATGCCCTGATCTTGCCTGTTAACGGAACTGGCGCAGGAAGCGCAGATCGTTCTCGAAAAACATGCGCAGATCGTTGACGCCGTAACGAAGCATGGCCAGGCGTTCTACCCCCAGGCCAAATGCGAAGCCACGGTACTCCTCGGCATCGATTCCGCAATATTCAAACACCTTGGGATGCACCATTCCGCAACCCATGACTTCAAGCCACTTGATGCTGCCATCGGCTTCCCGGCCCCACTCAATGTCCACCTCTGCGGAGGGCTCGGTGAACGGGAAATAGGAGGGCCGGAAGCGGACCTGCAGGTCCCGTTCAAAGAACACTCGCAGGAATTCTTCAACCGTGCTCTTCAGATCCGCAAAGCTGACGTTTTTCTCCACCAGCAACCCCTCCACCTGGTGGAACATGGGGGTGTGCGTCATATCCGAATCACAGCGGTAAACCCGGCCCGGGCAGATCATCCGGAATGGCGGCTTGCCCGCTTCCATGGTCCGAATCTGGACCGGCGAGGTGTGAGTCCGCAGCAACGTGCCCGGGTTGAAATAGAACGTATCGTGCATGGCACGGGCCGGGTGATGGCCCGGAATGTTAAGGGCCTCGAAGTTGTGGTAATCGTCTTCAATTTCGGGCCCTTGCTCGACGGTATAGCCGGCCCGGGCAAAGAAATGCTCGATTCGCTGCAGGGTGCGGGTCACAGGGTGCAACCCACCGAGGTCCTGGCCACGGCCGGGCAACGTCACATCAATGGATTCACTGGCAAGCTTCTGCTCAATAGCGGCACGTTCAAGATCGCTTCGCCGGGCATTGATAGCATCTTCAACCTGCCCCTTGGCCTCATTGATTTTCTGGCCGGCGGCAGGGCGCTCCTCGGCAGAGAGCTTGCCCAGAGTTTTCGCCTGCTGGGTAATCACACCCTTCTTGCCAAGATACTCAACACGAATTTGATCAAGTGCCTGCAGGCTGTCGGCGCTGTTAACTGCTGCCAGACCGTCCTGAACCAGTTGCTCCAGGTTTTCCATTGACCCTGCTCCAAACCAGAAATGGAAGTGCTTAAAAACGTAACTTCAAAAACAAAAATAGGGGAAGAGCGTGCCCTTCCCCTATCAGGAGGCGCCATCATGAAATCATGGGGCGCCGATATCGATCAGCAATCGATGAAAGAGCTAAGCGATCACAGGGACGCTTTGGCCTTCTCAACAACAGCGGCAAACGCCTGCTGCTCGTTCATGGCCAGATCAGCCAGAACCTTACGATCGATTTCAACGTTAGCCTTTTTCAGACCAGCGATCAGACGGCTGTAGGACAGACCGTTAGCGCGGGCACCAGCATTGATACGAGCAATCCACAGTGCGCGGAAAGCGCGCTTGCGGTTGCGACGGTCACGGTAAGCGTACTGACCGGCCTTGATAACCGCTTGCTTGGCTACACGGAATACCCGGCTACGAGCGCCGTAGTAACCTTTGGCCTGATTGAGAATCTTTTTGTGACGACGGCGTGCGACCACACCACGTTTTACACGAGCCATACTTTAATCCTTCTACCTTTACTCTCTAAGGAATGATACTCGCGGCTGGATCAGCCCGCGGTCATACGCTTGATTGATGCAACATCCGACTTGGCGATGAGCTTGGTGCCGCGCAGCTGACGCTTACGCTTCGGGCTCTTCTTGGTCAGGATGTGGCTGGTGAAGGACTGCTTGTGCTTGAAGCCAGTGGCGGTTTTCTTGAACCGCTTGGTGGCTCCGCTTTTGGTTTTCATCTTAGGCATTTTTTAAAACTCCGCATTCTATTTTTAAACAAACAATGACGTGCCCCTGAACGACAAATCCCCCGCATGCGCGGGGGACAAGCACCCGATCAGGTTCACTTCTTCTTGCGGGGTGCCACCACCATGGTCATCTGCCGGCCTTCCATTTTCGGCCGCATCTCTACCTGGGCAAGCTCTTCCACGTCTGCTTCGATACGCTGCATGAGCTGCATACCAATTTCCTGGTGTGCCATCTCACGGCCACGGAAGCGGATCGTGATTTTGCCGCGGTCCCCGTTTTCAAGGAAACGTATCAGGTTGCGTAGTTTGACCTGATAATCCCCTTCTTCAGTTCCTGGACGGAACTTAAGCTCTTTGACCTGCGTCTGCTTCTGTTTTTTCTTGGCAGCCGCCTTGGCTTTCTTCTCTTCGAAGATCTTCTTGCCGTAGTCCATTATCTTACAGACGATCGGATCGGAATCCGTAACCTGTACCAGATCAAGGGTAGCCTCTTCGGCCTGCTTCAAAGCGTCCTCGATTGGCACAATTCCGACCTGGTTGCCTTCGGCATCGATCAGGCGGACTTCAGTTGCGTCAATATTCTCATTGATAGGCGCTTTAGGAGTACGCCCACCCCGATTCGTTCGCTGTTTAATAATCAGATCTCCGTCTTGGTTCTGCCTTTGCGTTGAATTTCATCAGCCAACAGCTGTTCGAACGCTTCAAGCGATAGGGTTCCCAGATCTTCACCTTTGCGGGTACGTACGGCAACCGCATTATTCTCGATTTCCTTGTCGCCTACGACGACAAGATAGGGAACCTTGTTAAGAGTATGCTCGCGGATTTTAAAGCCGATCTTCTCGTTTCTCAAGTCAGCATTAACCCTATACCCCAAAGAATCCCACTTTTTCGCCAGATTCTGACAATATTCACGCTGATTATCGGTGATATTGAGGATCGCCACCTGTGTCGGCGCCAGCCAGGTCGGGAATGCGCCTTCGTACTCTTCAATCAGGATACCAATAAAACGCTCAAAGGATCCCAACACGGCCCGGTGCAGCATAACCGGCGTTTTCCGCTCGGAATTATCGGCAACATACTGCGCTCCCAGGCGGCCCGGCATCGAGAAGTCAACCTGAATGGTGCCACACTGCCACACCCGTCCGATACAGTCCTTCAGCGAGAACTCGATCTTGGGTCCGTAAAATGCGCCCTCGCCCGGCAGCAATTCCCAGTCTACGCCTTCACGATTCAGCGCCTCTTCCAGGGCCGCTTCGGCCTTATCCCACACTTCATCCGAGCCAACCCGCTTTTCCGGACGGGTTGATAGCTTGTACAGAATTTCAGTGAATCCGAAGTCCGTGTAGATTTCGTGCAGCATTTCGATAAAGGCCGACACTTCCTGCTGGATGGCGTCCTCTTCGCAGAAGATATGGGCGTCGTCCTGGGTAAACCCACGAACACGCATCAGTCCGTGGAGTGCACCGGAGGCCTCATTCCGGTGACAGGAACCGAATTCTGCCAGCCTCAGCGGCAGATCCTTGTAGCTTTTCAGTCCCTGATTGAAGACCTGCACGTGGCACGGACAGTTCATGGGCTTGATCGCGTAGTCGTGCTTTTCCGACTCGGTCGTGAACATGTCATCCTTGAACTTGTCCCAGTGCCCTGATTTCTCCCACAGGGTCCGCGACACCACCTGCGGCGTTTTGATCTCCTTGTAGCCATGCTCCTGCTGCTTGCGGCGCATGTACTGTTCAACTTCCTGATACAGCGACCACCCGTCCGGGTGCCAGAACACCATGCCGGGCGCTTCTTCCTGCATATGGAACAGACCGAGCTTTTTGCCCAGCTTGCGGTGGTCACGCTTTTCGGCTTCTTCCAGACGATTCAGATAAGCCTTGAGATCCTTCTTGTTGCCCCATGCTGTGCCGTACACACGCTGGAGCTGCTCGTTGCTGGTGTCGCCACGCCAATAGGCGCCCGCCACTTTGGTCAGCTTAAAGGCTTTCAGCTTGCCGGTGCTCGGAACATGAGGACCGCGACAGAGGTCGATAAACTCGCCCTGACTGTAGAAAGATAGGTCTTCGTCGCCCGGAATGTCCTGGATAATACGGACCTTGTACTCTTCGCCCATATCTTCAAAGAGCTTGATCGCCTCATCACGGGACATGATGGAGCGCGAAACCGGAAGGTCCTGCTTGGCGAGTTCTTCCATGCGCTTCTCGATCCGCGCCAGATCCTCATTGGTGAACGGGCGGTCGTACTTGAAATCGTAGTAGAAGCCATTATCGATGACCGGGCCAATGGTGACCTGGGCACCGGGAAA
>JAWWAT010000156.1:0-7470 GCA_033721635.1 Marinobacter sp.
GCCATCCTTTGGCAACAGCTACATACTGAAAAAATTGCAGCGCCCGGTAGACATACTCATTTATCACAATGTAAAACGAGTGTAATACAGGCACTACGCATAAACCGTGCCGAAGTGTAACCAATCGTAAACGGAGCCGTCGAGTAAAAACGCCGCCATGAAACGCAAAAGCGAGCAAAAAATGACCTTCGACAAGCTGGGCAAGACCCCGGTACTCAAGGATCTAGTGGCAAAGGCCGAACTTCACCGACAGGCAGAGGCAGAAGTTCTCGCAGCCCTACCGCAGGATCTGGTTAAGGGCACACGCTTTGTCAGCTGCAAAGACGGCGAACTGGCTCTGACAGCCGAAACCGCCGGGAAGGCCAGTCAGATCCGGTTCCGCCAGCACGAGATCATGGAAAAGCTTAGAGAGAACGAACTCTTCCGGTTCGTCTGGAAACTGAGGGTCAAGGTTGCGCCGCCACGATTCCGGGAAAAACCGGTGTTCAAGAAGGAGCCCTTGAGTAAAGAAAATGCCCGGCTCCTCAAAGAGGAAGCCGGGCACACGAAGGATAAAGCATTACGCGAGGTTCTCGAAAAACTCGCTAGCCACGTCCGGGATTAAAGCGTCCGGCTTTAACCCGCCGCCAGCACAGGCTTCATGTAGGAAATCGGGGCAGTGGCCTCATCATCAAAGGTAACCACTTCCCAGGCATCCTCTTCTGCCCTGAGCTTGCGCAACAGCTTGTTGTTCAGATCGTGACCGGATTTGATACCGCGGAACTCACCAATCAGGCTGTTACCCAACTGATAAAGGTCACCGATGGCATCAAGCAGCTTGTGCTTCACAAATTCGTCGTCATAGCGCAGTCCGTCTTCGTTGAGGATCTTGTAATCGTCAACGACGATGGCGTTATCCACACTACCACCTAGAGCAAGATTCATGGCCCGCAATTTCTCGATATCACGCATGAACCCGAACGTGCGTGCACGGCTCACTTCCTTCACGAAGGAGGTGCTGGAAAAATCGACCGTGGCAGTCTGGGCGCGGCCTTTGAACACCGGGTGATCAAAGTCGATACCAAAACTGACCTTGAAGCCCTCGAAAGGCAGCAGGGTCGCTTTCTTGTCACCTTCCTCAACCGTGACCTCACGCTTGATGCGGATGAAACGCTTGGCCGCATCCTGCTCGGCAATGCCGGCAGACTGCAGAAGAAACACAAATGGACCGGCTGAGCCGTCCATGATGGGCACTTCCGCGGCGCTAAGCTCGACGAAACAGTTATCAATCCCGAGACCAGCCATGGCCGAGAGCAGGTGCTCTACCGTCGCCACACGGACACCGTCTTTTACCAGCGTCGTGGACAGCATGGTCTCACCTACATTTTCCGCAGAGGCACGAATCTCTACCATCGGCTCGAGATCGGTGCGGCGGAAGATGATACCGGAGTCCACCGGGGCAGGCTTGAGAGTCAGGTAGACCTTCTCACCCGAATGCAATCCCACACCGGTGGCACGGATGGTGTTTTTGAGTGTCCGTTGTCTGATCATCGGTACATAATTCCGTCACAAAAAGGCGATATTCTAGGCAAAAATCTGCCCGGAGAATATCAGAAAATAAGACTGAATACCATTTAACCAATCCGTTGTTGCTGAATGTTCATTCAGCACCCAACCCATGGCAATCAGTGCACGTAGTTACCGGTTTTTGAGTTCCAACTTTCGCACACAAACCGGAACCGGATCACAATCGCGCAAGATTATCAGTCAGCCTGCCGACGGAGGAATGCGGGAATATCGAGATAGTCGACACCCTGCTCCTCACTGTCCTTGCTCTGGTCAATAGCCACGTTTCCATGGGAAACGGCCCGACGACGCAGAACAGCAGGACGGTCCAGCTGGTTGTAATCGGTTTTTCCATCCAGTGTGCGGGTATTGTCGACAACCTTGGTCGGTTTCTCGCGATCACCACCGAGGCCTGTCGCAACAACCGTCACCTTCAATTCGTCAGTCATCTCCGGATCAATGACGGTACCAACAACAACCGTGGCGGAGTCAGACGCAAACTCACGCACAATGTCGCCAACCTCGGAGAATTCGCCCAGGTTCAGATCCATACCCGCTGTGATGTTGACCAGAATGCCTTTGGCACCCTGCAGGTTTATATCTTCCAGCAGCGGACTGCGAATAGCGGCCTCGGCTGCTTCCCGCGCACGGTTTTCGCCAGTCGCGCGAGCGGTGCCCATCATCGCCATACCCATTTCAGACATGACGGTCTTCACGTCGGCGAAGTCGACGTTGATCATACCGTTGCGGGTAATCAAGTCGGCGATACCCTGCACGGCGCCGAGCAGCACGTCGTTGGCCGCGGCAAATGCGTCCAACAGGCTGGTTTTCTTGCCCATCACCGCCAACAGCTTTTCATTGGGGATGGTAATCAGGGAGTCAACGCTCTCTTCCAGCTCCTTAAGGCCGGATTCAGCAACGCTCATGCGCTTGCCACCTTCGAACATGAACGGCTTGGTAACCACGGCAACGGTCAGGATACCCAGTTCACGGGCCACTTCCGCCACGATCGGCGCAGCGCCGGTGCCGGTGCCACCGCCCATACCAGCGGTAATGAAGACCATGTCCGCGCCCTTGATGGCTTCGGCGATGCGATCACGATCTTCCAGGGCGGACTGCCGACCGACCTCCGGATTAGCGCCCGCACCCAGACCCTTGGTGATGTTGCCACCCAGCTGGATGATCTGGCGCGCATCCATATCGGTCAGCGCCTGGGCATCCGTGTTGGCGCAGATGAATTCCACACCTTCGATGTCGCTGTTAAGCATATGGCGAACGGCGTTACCGCCACCACCGCCTACACCGACGACTTTAATGACAGCGTTTTGCTGGACATTATCGACGAGTTCAAACATTTCCCCTACTCCTTCGTGCTGTTTTTCAGCCCTTGTTCCGGGCTGTTTGTTCGAGATTGTGTTTTCGAGATACCTTCGTGTACTACCTACCCGGTTTGGTCAGAAATGACCGGTAAACCAGGCTTTCATGCGCTCAAACAGCGAGGGTGCATCTTCACCCTTGAGCACCGGTGCCCGCCCAAGATCCATCTGGCGGAAACCATGGATCAGCAACCCGACGCCCGTGGCGTAGATGGGGTTGTTGACCACCTCCGTCATGCCGGAGACCGCCTGCGGACAGGCCAGCCTTACCGGCATGTGGAAGATCTCTTCGGCCAGTTCCACCACACCTTCCATGGTGGAGGAACCGCCAGTTATAACGATGCCTGCCGGAATCAGATCCTCGAACCCGGACCGGCGCAACTCTGACTGAACCAGGGTGAACAGTTCCTCATAGCGGGGTTCCACCACCTCGGCCAGGGCCTGCCTGGAAAGGTCCCGCGGCGCGCGATCGCCAACACTGGGCACCTTGATGGTTTCATCCGCACCGGCCAGCTGGGTCAGTGCACAGGCATACTTAATCTTGATCTCTTCGGCGTTCTGCGTGGGTGTGCGCAGCGCCATGGCGATATCGTTGGTGACCTGGTCGCCGGCAATCGGAATCACCGCCGTGTGTCGGATAGCACCGCCGGTAAACACGGCAATGTCCGTGGTGCCACCACCGATATCCACCACGCAGACCCCAAGTTCCTTTTCGTCTTCGGTGAGAATGGCGTGACTGGATGCCAGCTGCTCCAGGATGATGTCATCCACTTCCAGGCCGCAGCGCTTGACGCATTTCTCAATGTTCTGGGCGGCATTCACCGCGCAGGTCACCAGGTGCACCTTGGCTTCGAGGCGCACCCCGGACATGCCCATGGGTTCCTTGATGCCTTCCTGGCTGTCGATCACGAACTCCTGGGGCAGAATGTGCAGAATCTTCTGGTCCGCAGGAATCGCGACCGCCTGGGCGGCATCAATCACCCGGTCAATGTCGGCCTGGGTGACTTCACGGTCACGGATGGCAACAATCCCGTGGGAATTCAGGCTCTTGATGTGGCTGCCGGCAATACCCGCATACACCGAGTGAATGCGGCACCCGGCCATCAATTCCGCCTCTTCCACCGCGCGCTGAATAGCCTGGACGGTGGTTTCGATGTTCACAACCACTCCACGCTTGAGGCCCCGGGAAGGATGGGAACCAATCCCCACCACTTCGATGGTGCCGTCCATCTTGCGCTTGCCGACAATCGCAACCACCTTCGAGGTTCCGATATCGAGGCCGACAATCATGTTTTCCGTTTCAACCGATGACATGTGTTCCACCAAACCGTAGGTCTGAATTAACCGTTGCTATGATTTTGGGCTGGAGGCTGTCTCGACAGCCTTCCACTTGACCGCCACACCATTGGTGTAGCGGGCGTCCACCCGACTGACTTCATCCGACCTTGCTGCCAGCCGGTTTTCATAAACCGTGATAAACCGCTCGAACCGTTGTTCCACCTGATCCCGGCCAAGCACCACCTCGATGCCGTTAGCCAGTTGCAGAGTCCAGGCACCGCGGTGTTCCAGGGCCAGGCCCGAGAACCCGAGGCCCCGGGCGACCAGCTTGTCGCTCATGGTCCGAGCCATATTGATCACATCACGCACTCTTTCGTCGGGCCCGGCCAGACGGGGCAGTCGACCTGCCACTTCCGGATTGGACGGCGCGAACAATTCGCCAGTCCGGCTGACCAGGCGACCGTCGGTCCAGTAGGCCAGAGGCTTCTTCTCCCGGATATCGATTGCCAGCCGGTCTGGCCACACCCGACGCACTGCGGCGGACTCAACCCAGGGCCGGCGCTCCAGGCTTTTCTTGATCTCCGAAAGATCCGTGGCGAAATAACTCTTGCCGATCCAGTCGCCAGCAGCCCGTTCTATGGCCACGCGGCTGTCGCCCACGAAGTCACCTTTGACATCCACCGCCAGAAACTGCTGATCCATGGCACCCAGCACCTTGCCCGTTCCCCAGGGCACCAATGCGGCCAACAGAACAATCACTGCGCCCATGCCCACCTGAAGCCAGGGCACGGCCGCCAGCACACCTTTCAACACGCCAAACCGGTCCCGCTCAGGCCCAAGGGACGTTGCCCCCCGGCGCCGCGGGGGCTCGGACGGTGTCGCCCGGCTCCGGATCAGCAGTGTCTCAAGCATCGGCGCCCTCCAGGGTGTCCTTCAGTATCCGGACCACCAGTTCTTCGAAACTGATGCCTGCCGCCTTCGCCGCCATGGGAACGAGGCTGTGGTCGGTCATCCCGGGCACAGTATTCACTTCGAGCAGCCAGAACTGACCGTCGCTGTCCTGCATTATGTCGACCCTTCCCCAGGTCCGGCAGCCAACCACCCGGAACGCGTCCAGTGCCAGATGCTGGAGGCGAACTTCGTCCTCGGGTGCCAGGCCACAGGGAATCTGATAGCGGGTGTCGTCCGCCAGGTACTTGGCCTCATAATCGTAGAAAACGTGCTCGGTGCTGGCGCTCAGGCCAATGGCCGGAAGCGCCTGATCCTGCAGCAGGCTCACGGTGAACTCAGGCCCCTCAATCCACTCCTCGACAAGCACCAAGCTATCCAGAGCGGCAGCGGCTTCGTAGGCTTCTGCCAGTTCAACTGCGTTATGAACCTTGCGGATGCCGATACTCGAGCCTTCCCGGGAAGGCTTCACACTCAGCGGTGCTCGCAATTCACCAATAATCTGGTCTGCCTGATCGACACCGGACATGGTCCGGAACTTCGGCGTCGGAAGCCCACAGCCTTCAAACACGTACTTGGTTCTCAGCTTGTCCATCGCCAGTGCCGAAGCCAGCACCTCGCTGCCGGTGTAGGGGATCCCTGCCTGGGACAGAATGGCCTGCAGGGTGCCGTCCTCGCCACCGCGCCCATGCAGCGCAATGAACACCCGGTCAAACTGGGGGTTATCAACGGTTCTCAGCAGGCAGCCCTGAACGTCCACGGCAAAGGCATCCACACCGGCCGACACCAGCGCCGCCAGCACCGCCTTGCCGCTTTTCAAAGACACCTCCCGCTCGGCGGAGTCCCCGCCCATAAAGACGGCAACCCGTCCGAGCGCTCTCACAAGCTCGGGATCTGCCTGATAGGCCTGTGCTTCGTTATGATGCATATCACTCACCGGCAATCACTCCTGCGGCCGCCAGCCGCGAAGCCACACCACCGATATCGCCCGCTCCCTGCGTTATCAAAAGGTCGCCGTCCTGCAGGACATTCGCCAAGAGGGCTTCAATTTCCCGGTTATCCTCGACAAAGACAGGCTCTACCTGCCCGCGCTGGCGAATGCTCCGGCAAAGGGCACGGCCGTCGGCACCCGGAATCGCCGGTTCGCCGGCGGAATAGACATCCATTAGCAGCAAGCCATCCACTTCCGACAGTACCCGGACAAAGTCTTCATAAAGATCACGGGTCCGGGTAAAGCGGTGCGGCTGGTAAAGCATGACCAGTCGACGACCCGGCCAGGCATCGTGTGCCGCACGGATCACCGCCTCCACTTCCGTGGGGTGATGCCCGTAATCGTCTACCAGCGTCACTGTACCCTTGGGCGTCTTGTAATCGCCGTAAACCTGGAACCGGCGCCCGACTCCGGCAAAACCCGCCAGCCCGCGGCAGATGGCGTCATCGTCAACGCCTTCGTCTGTGGCCACGGCAATGGCCGCCAACGCGTTCATCACGTTGTGTCGGCCCGGCATTTTCAGCTCGACGGTCAGATCACTGCGACCGGCCGGACGCTTAACCACAAAGTGAGTCCGCAAACCATCGGAATTGATGCTCTCGGCACGGTAGTCCGCCTCCGGATTGTCGATGCCGTAGGTAATAATCGCCCGGGAAATCCGGGGAATAATCTCCTGAACGTAACCATCATCCACACACATCACCGCAACACCGTAGAACGGGAGGTTGTGCAGGAAATCCACGAAGGTCTGCTTCAGCTTCTCGACATCGCCACCGTAGGTGTCCATGTGGTCCGCTTCGATGTTGGTCACCACCGAAATCACCGGCGTAAGGTGCAGGAAGGAGGCATCGCTCTCGTCGGCCTCCGCCACCAGGTAGCGGGAACCGCCCAGCTGGGCGTTGGTGCCGGCACTGTTAAGCTTGCCGCCAATCACGAAGGTCGGATCCAGACCCGCCTCACCCAGAATGGATGCGATCAGGCTGGTGGTCGTGGTCTTGCCATGGGTTCCGGCCACGGCGATGCCGTGACGGTAGCGCATGATCTCCGCCAGCATTTCTGCCCTGGGGACGATCGGTACCCGACGACTGCGGGCCGCCACGACTTCCGGGTTTTCGGCCGATACCGCCGAAGAAACCACAACAACATCGGCACTGGCGCTGTTTTCTTCCCGGTGGCCGATCTGGACTTCAACGCCCATGGCTTTCAGGCGATCGGTCACAGCCCCCTCTTTCAGATCCGACCCCGAAACGTCGTAGCCCTGATTCTTGAGAACCTCCGCGATGCCGCTCATCCCTGCACCACCAATCCCCACGAAGTGGATGTGACGGATCC
>JAWWAT010000157.1:0-7405 GCA_033721635.1 Marinobacter sp.
CACGCCGCTGGGTAATGTCGATTTCATGTTCTACGACGGCTACCTGGGCGACGATGTCGATACCCTGGCGATCATGGATAAGCTGCTGAGCGATGGCTCCTCCGGTTTTGAGCTGCCGGCGGCGGTGATTGTGGAAGCGGTCCAGGGCGAGGGTGGTCTGAACGCCTGTCGCGCGGAATGGCTGAAGGGTCTGTCCGAGCTGTGCAAGAAGCACGACATCCTGCTGATTCTGGATGATATCCAGGCGGGCAACGGCCGTACCGGTGAGTTCTTCAGCTTTGAATTTGCCGGCATCAAGCCGGACATCGTAACCGTTTCCAAGTCACTCAGTGGCTACGGTCTGCCGATGGCCCTGGTGCTGTTCAAGCCGGAGCTGGATGTTTGGGATCCGGGCGAGCACAACGGCACCTTCCGCGGTAACAACATGGCGTTCATTACTGCACGGACCGCTGTTGAGACCTACTGGAAAGACGACGCCTTCGCCAACGAGGTGAAGGCCAAGACCAAGGTACTGGGCGATGCACTGCAGGCAATTTGCGACAAGTACCCCGGTCAGTTCAAAATGAAGGGGCGCGGTTTGATGCGTGGTATTGAAGCAACCCACGCGGACATCACAGGCCCGATTACCAAACGTGCCTTCGAGCACGGCCTGATCATCGAGACCAGTGGTCCGAATGATGAAGTCATCAAGTGCCTGATGCCGCTGACGACCAGTGAGGAAGACCTGAAGAAAGGGGCTGCCCTGCTGGCGAAAAGTGTGGACGAAATCATGCAGGAAGGGCTTAGCGAGGCGTCGTAAGGCGCCCGCTCCTCCGGACATTCATGCTGCAGGATAGCAAAGGCAAAACTATGACCAGCCAACAACATACCGTTGAAAAGATCGGCGGTACGTCGATGAGTAACTACGAGGCCGTCCGAGATAACATCATTATCGGTAATCGAAAGAAGGACGAGCTCTATCAGCGCATTTTCGTGGTCTCTGCCTACGGTGGTGTGACCAATGAGCTGCTTGAACACAAAAAGACCGGTGAGCCGGGCGTTTATGCCCTGTTCGCGGACGCCGAGTCAGACTGGGCCTGGGGTGATGATCTCACCAAACTGGTCAAGTTCCTGACCGACATCAACGGCGAGCTGTTCGAGGATCCGATGCTCAAGCAGCAGGCTGACCAGTTCATTACCGACCGGATTGAGGGCGTTCGGGGCTGCCTGATCGACCTGCAGCGCCTGTGCTCCTACGGCCAGTTTCAGCTGGAAGAGCATCTGCTAACCGTTCGTGAAATGCTGGCTGGCATCGGTGAGGCCCACAGTGCCTTCAACACCGCCCTGAAGCTCCAGCAGGAAGGCATTAATGCCCGCTTTGTGGATTTGACTGGCTGGCGCGACAACGAGTTGCTACCGCTGGACGAGAAACTCAAGCAGGCGTTTGATGCCGTGGATCTCAGCCGCGAGCTGCCGATCGTGACTGGCTATGCCCAGTGTAAGGAAGGCCTGATGCGCACGTTCGACCGCGGCTACAGTGAGATGACCTTTAGCCGGGTGGCAGTGATCACCGAGGCCCGTGAGGCGATCATCCACAAGGAATACCATCTGAGCTCTGCCGATCCCAACATCGTTGGCGCGGACAAGGTGGTACCACTCGGCCGCACCAACTATGACGTGGCAGACCAGCTGGCCAACCTGGGCATGGAGGCGATCCATCCCCGTGCCGGCAAGGGCATGCGCCAGAACGAGATTCCGCTTCGGGTGATGAATACCTTTGAGCCGGAGCACACCGGTACCCTGATCACCGGCGACTACGTCAGCGAGAAGCCGCAGGTGGAGATCATTGCTGGCGCCAAAGGCGTTTTTGCCGTGGAAGTGTTCGATCAGGACATGCAGGGCGAGCCCGGTTCCGACCGCCGTATTCTGGATGTATTGAGCCGTTTCAAGGTTCGGTTCATGTCCAAGGACACCAACGCCAACACCATTACTCATTACGTGGGCAGCACCCTCAAGCACGTAAAACGGGTTGTCAAAGCGTTGAAGGAGGAATTCCCCAATGCTGAAATCAACACCCGCAAGGTAGCAGTGGTTTCCGCTATCGGTAGTGATATGAAGGTGCCTGGCATTCTGGCGCGTTCCGTCAAGGCTCTGGCCGATGAGGAGATCAGCATCCTGGCGTTGCACCAGTGCATGCGTCAGGTGGACATCCAGTTTGTGGTGGACGAGGACGACTACGAGAAGGCGATCGTTGCTCTGCACGGCGTTCTGATCGAGCCCCACAACCACGAGTACGCCATTGTCGCAGCCTGAATCGCTGCAGGCTCGCAAGTAATGCCCACAGGCCGACCGCTCGCGTCGCCTGTGGGTTTTTACTGACCCTCCCCCGGTAAATCCATCAGCTTCAGCACGTCGTATCCCTTTGTGTAAATTCTGACCGGTACCTTAGCCATGCGAACGACTGAAAGGCTGGGACCGTCTCCGACAACGCCCAACGATGGTGAAAGGGATTCCCTGGTCGGGCTGTACTTCAGGGATGCGTCCCGGTATGAACTGCTGACAGATGAGGCGGAACGCCGCCTCTCCCGCAAGCTGACACTGTGCTACCGAATCATCAGTACCGAACTGGCCCTGCCGGCCGAAACGCCGCAGACCTTCCGGGAGGTGATTGGTAGCCTTGGAGACGCCTGTGCGTTTTCGACCCGATGTCGTCGCGCATTTCACTTGGCGACTGCCTGCCGTCGCAAGCTGATCCAGAGCAATCTGCGCCTGGCAGTGCACATTGCCCGTCGGTACGGGCAGAATGGCATTCCCATGTCGGATCTGATTCAGGACGCCAACGTGGGTTTGATCAAGGCGGTGGAGCGGTTTGACCCTACCAAGGGCTTTCGGTTCTCGACCTACGCGTACTGGTGGATCAGTGAGGAAGTGAAACGCTGTCTTCAGCGCGGGACGCGCCTGGTGCATACGCCGGAAAATGTCGTGGATGAAATCCGGCAACTGCAGAAATTGTCCCTGAGGCTGCATCAGAGCCTCGGGCGGACGCCATCCCAGACCGAGCTGGCTCGTGAGATGGAGGCGAGCCCGTCGAGGATCGGCGAACTGAGAGCCCTGGCAACCAGGGAGCTGTCTACGGACGTGCCGCTGGTGGAGGACGGTTCGGTCACTCTTGGCGATAGCCTGGACGCCGGCGAACAGATGGCGCCGGATCATCCGATGTCGGACCGGGATCGCCGGCGCACCTTGCGGTCTATGCTCAGTGAGTTGAATGACCGTGAGAAAGACATTCTGTCGCGTCGCTACGGGCTTGGGTTGCCGGAACCTGAAACCCTTCAGGTAATTTCCGACGATCTTGGCATCAGCCGGGAGCGGGTGCGCCAGATTGAGAAAACGGCGCTGAAGAAACTGCAAAGTCGGTACGAATCGCCAGAAGACGCCTTCGGAGCCTGATACCCGATCAGGCTCTCAACTCTTTCCAAACAGTCAATGGGCCGCGTGGAGAAGGAAAAACCAGGCGGCTGCCGTGAGCTGGCAAACCACTACGACAGAGGTAAGAAGAAGCCGGAGCCGCAGATACCAGGCGGGCCAGTAGACTTTCATCCAACGTGCGTCAACCAGGTAGAGTGCCAGATAGGCAATGGTATACAGGAGAATCTGGCCGGTTACAGGCAGCAATAAGCCGATGCCTGCTCCGACAAAGAAAACCTGACTGAGCAGCATGGTAACGATCGGTGAAAGGGGGTAGGAGCAGTTGTCCAACTGCATGGCAATGGGCCAGTAAACGCCCGCCATAAAGGCCAGAATGCCGGCACTGTACAGATAGAAGTAACCCAGCAGGGCGACGCTGTACTGAGGCATTAAAAACAGGCCTGCCAGAAGGCCGATAAAGGGAATCAGGCCTGCAATGCCGACGAGAATGGCGAGTCTTGCTACTGCAATCACGGTTTCTGCCTCTGAACCCGGATTCTCATGGGTTCAACTTCCGAAGGTTCCATGCCAACCATTTCGTGGTAGGCGGAAGGGTGCACAACCTGGGTTTCACGGATATCAAACGAAGCCAGGGTATCCTGGATTTGCCAGGCGCTTCGGAAAAGGCTGGTGGTGCCGTTTTTTTCGGAGAGCAGCAAAGGTTGCTCGTCGATGCTCAGGCGGGCCATGTAATGCTGGCCCTCAAGCGACAGGATCTCAAGCAGGTCGATAACCGGACTCTGCATGCTTCTGAGTTGGTCGAGGGTGATTCGCACAGGAAAGCTCCGGGGTTTAAAACACTCCAGAACTTACGACCCCTCAGCCTATTGAGATCATTGGCCGAGTAAATAGCACTCCCGGTGTTGTGGGCAAGCCACCAGATGATCGTTCACCATGCCCGTCGCCTGCATAAACGCGTAAACGATGGTAGGACCAACAAAAGTGAAGCCGGAGCGTTTCAGGGCCTTCGACATGGCTTCGGATTCCGGCGTGGCCGTGGGAACCTCGGAAAAGGATTGCCAGCGGTTCTGGATCGGCTGGTTTTCAACAAAGGACCAGAGAAAATCACTGAAACCGATGCCTTTTTCGCGCAAATCCAGATAGCCCCGGGCATTCTTGATGATTGACTGGACCTTAAGCCGGTTGCGGATAATGCCCGGATTGGTCAGCAGCTTCTCCACCCGGGACTCATCGTAGTGCACGATTTTCTCCGGATCGAAGTGATCGTAGGCCGCGCGATAATTCTCCTGTTTCCGAAGGATGGTAATCCAGCTCAGGCCGGCCTGCTGGCCGTCAAGGCAGAGTTTTTCGAACAATGCGAGGTCATCGTATTCGGGGCGGCCCCACACGGTGTCGTGATAGTGCACATAGAGGGGGTCGTCGCCACACCATGGGCAGCGTTCCGGGTAATCCATAAACTGACCTGTATTATCTGATTCGGGCCCGGTCTCGGACTACGGGCTTTTGCTTCGAATAGTGCGTTGGAACAAGGGCTCCCAGGAGGCCTCGATGGACTCGGCATCCACCAGGGCAAAGTCCTGCGGCGGTGGCTCAAGTAACGTGATCTCTGGCCATACCGGCCGGCTTCCCCGGTACACCACGGTTACCAGGTAACCCTCAATGTAGCAACACGCGGCCTGCCAGTCCTGTTCAGGCTGGTCGCCGTAGATTTCGAAATTCTTGCGTACCTCCAGAGTCTGCAGGTTGCCCGCAATGCCCCTCCCTGTGGCTTTCAGCCAGGCTTCTTTGAGGGTCCATACCTTGAGGAACGTATTGGAGTCGTCTTGCCGGAACAGCCATTCCTGCTCGACTGGAGAAAACCAGCGTTTCACCACCTTCTGCCATTGGGCATGGCGCTGGCAGGGCTCAAGATCCAGTCCGATGGGTGAGCCCGGGCGGGTAGCGCAGGCGGACAAACCCTGGCTATGGCTGAGGGACAAGCGCCAGCCTTCGGGCGTGCCGGAGGCATTCGGCCGGCCAGCCACCGGGCAGCAATGCTGCGGCGAAACCCCGGCTGATTTGCCAATGGCCTGGCGAATCAGCCAGCGGCTCGACAGATACTCCCGTTCCCGGGGGCCGCTGAACTTGCTCGCTGTCTGGCGTTCGTAGTCGGTCAGCCACTGCGGGTGGGCAATCTCCGGGCCGTCGGTCTGGTGGCAGAGCCAGATGGCTGGTCGGGGATCAGGGCTGAAGTCGTTGGATGAGCCAGCCATCGCCTTCCCTCACATATTCAAAGCGGTCGTGAAGCCGGCTGGGTCGGCCCTGCCAGAATTCGATACGGTCGGGGACGACGCGATAACCGCCCCAAAAACTGGGCAGGGGCACTTCGCCATCGCTGAATTTGCGCTTGATCTCGGCCACTTTCTGTTCCAGCAGACCTCGTGAGGTAATGGCCTTGCTCTGTTCGGAAACCCAGGCGCCAATCTGGCTGCCTCGTGGGCGCGACGCAAAGTAGCGCAGGGATTCGGCCTTGCTGACTTTCTCAACGGCACCCTGGATTCGAACCTGTCGGTTCAGTCCGATCCAGGGGAACAGCAGTGCCGCCTGGGGGTTTTCCTCCATTTCCCTGGCCTTCCGACTGCCATAGTTGGTGTAGAAGACAAAACCCTCGTCGTCGAAGTACTTCAGCAGTACGGTGCGGAGGTCCGGCATGCCATCATGCCCGGTAGTTGCCAGCGACATGGCGTTAGGTTCCAGAATGCCGGCCTCCCGGGCATCCTCAAACCAGCCCTGGAACTGCCTGACGGGATCACTATCCAGCGCCTCGCGATCCAGCCCCTCGCTCTCGAAATCACGACGCATATCGCCGATGTCCATAATGCTTCCTCTAAATCGAGTTTAACTGGCCGGAATGAATACGACACCGAAGCATATCGGGTTCAGGCCTGTCTGTCAGCGCTGCTTATGTCCGAGCCGGTTACATAAATCCAACAATGGAATGAGACCCGGTTCATAGCTGGCTCGTATCTCTCCGGACATCCATGCAGGTCAGTAGGAAGCAAGAGAAAACGCTGGCCGGTTCGCACACACCAATCAAAGGTCTGAACAAGATGATGTCCGAATACGATCTGCCACTTGTCGTTGCTTCCTTTCTGGTCGCCGTGCTGGCGGCTTACGCGGCCCTGTTTTTTGGCGCCAGGTTAACCAAAGCCAAAGATGGCGAGCGTCGAAAATGGCTGTCAGCCGGCGCCGTGTTGATGGGAACCGGCGTCTGGACCATGCACTTTGTCGGGATGCGCGCCATGCCGATGGAGGTCGCCATGACGTTCGATATCCTGATGACGACGGTCTCCTGGCTTGCCGCTGTGGTGGCCTCCGGCGTTGCGCTGCACATTATCGGACGTGAGCGGTTAAGGGTGCCTCTGTTCATCGGTGCGACCGTGTCCATGGCCGGTGGCATTGTTGTCATGCACTATCTGGGGATGTACGCGATGCGAATGTCTGCACCGCCGACATTCAACATCGGGTTTCTCGCCGTGTCCATCGCGATTGCTGTTGTCGCGTCCGGAGCCGCACTTGCCCTTTGCCGAAAATTGCAGCACATGGAAGGTTCCGGGTCCCTGGCTATACAGTTTGTGGCTGCTCTGGTGATGGCCGCGGCGATCTGCGGCATGCACTACACCGGCATGATGGCGATGTCTTTCCCTGAAGGCGCCGTACCTGCGGCTGATAATGGTCTGCGTGGAGGCTGGATGGGCATACCATTGGCTATATTCTGTATCGCGCTGCTTGCGGTCGCGCTGGTAGTGACGGTCCTGGATGTGAAACACCAGCGGGAACTTGCAGTGTTCAAAGCCGAAGAGGATAAGCGGGTGGCAGAACTTGCCTTCACCGATGCTGTCACTGGGCTGCCCAACCGGTCAGCACTCGAACAACGACTGCTGGACATCCTTGCCGGGGAGAACGCGGCTGGCAATCCATTTGCCCTGATTTATCTGGATATCGCGAATTACCGGCA
>JAWWAT010000158.1:0-7368 GCA_033721635.1 Marinobacter sp.
CCTTTTTCGCCGCATAGCGGCATTGATAGCGTTCATGATTTCGGGATCGGTATTGGCTGCGGATCCGGTGGTGGTGTCTTCGAAGATCGATACCGAAGGTTCCGTGTTGGGCCAGATGGTGTTGCAGTCCCTGGAAGGAGCCGGTATTCCGGTTGAAAACAGGCTTCAGTTAGGTGGCACAAGCATTGTCCGCAATGCGATCAAGGCCGGCGAAATTGACATCTATCCGGAATACACCGGCAATGCTGCTTTTTTCCACGACCAGGCCGACCGGGATATCTGGAAAAATGCCGAAAAGGCCTACCAGGAGGCTGCTCGGCTGGATAAAGAGGCACACAACATTGTCTGGCTGGAACCGGCAGAGGCCAACAACACATGGGCCATGAGCGTGCGGGGCGATCTGGCACGGGAGCATAACCTCGCCACGTTGGAAGACCTCGCGGAATACATCAATGGCGGCGGTGCCTTCAAGTTTGCGGCCAGTGCCGAGTTTGTGGAGTCCGCCAGTGCCCTGCCGGCGTTCCAGGAAGCCTATGGCTTTAAGCTTGAGTCCGATCAGCTGCTGATTCTCTCCGGTGGTAACACGGCGGCCACCCTGCGAGCGGCGGCGTTGAACAACAACGATGTGAACGGGGCGATGACCTATGGCACCGATGGGGGCCTTGATGCTCTGGATCTGAAAGTGATGGAAGATACCGCAGGCGTTCAGCCCGTGTATCAGCCTGCGCCCATTGTGCGTGGTGAGGTGCTGGAAACCTATCCGCAGATCCGGGAGGTGCTTACTCCCATCTTCGAATCCCTGGATCTTGAAACGCTGCAGCGCCTGAATGGCCAGGTGGCGGTCAACGGTGTGCCGGCGGATACGGTCGCCCGGGACTATCTGGATTCTCTGAACCGGGACTGACGATTGTCGATTTTCACCTCTGTTGCCTCGAACACCATGCCGAACCGAGTTCTGCCGGTGCTGGGGTTGTTGGCTCTGGCATTGGTCTGGCTGCTGGATCTCGGCGTTATTCAGCCGAACCGGATCGGCCCAGGTACCGGGCATGGTCTGCTTTCAGCCGTTGGCGGAGCAGGGGCTGGCCTGGTATCCCTGATTCTCTTGAGCTGCATTCTGCTGTCTCTTCTGCCGGTGCGCAGGCGATACCTGCCGCTTCTGGCTCTGGTGGGCCTTTCCCTGGCGCTGTTGCCACTGCTGCTTGAGGTCTTTGCAGGCCGTCATCTGCCGGAAGGCGCTCCCTATGCGCGCTCGTCCATCGGAGCCGGCTTCTGGTGTCTGCTGTTTCTTCTGTCGTTGATGCTGATCGAAATCCTTGGGCGTCTTGGAAGTGGCCGGGGGCTGCAGCTGCTCATCCTGCTGGCTATCAGTGGAAGCTGGTTATGGCTACTGCGAGGTGATGGCCTGGAGAGTCTGTCACTGGTTCGGGAGTTTAACGCCCGGCCAGAAAAGTTTGAACAGGCCTTCTGGACTCACATGGCCCTGGCCTTCGGTGCGGTTGGCATCAGCGCTGGCCTGGCCTTTTTGCTGGCGCTGAAGATGATTCGCAGTGTGGCCTGGCGCCGGCCAATCCTTGGCGCCGTCAGCTTTCTTCAAACCATTCCCAGTCTGGCGGTGTTTGGCCTGTTGATTGCGCCACTCGGTGCGCTGGCAGCGGCTTTTCCCGCGCTGCAGGCCATGGGTGTTCGTGGCATTGGCTGGGCCCCGGCACTGCTGGCGCTTGTGGCCTATAGCCTGCTGCCCATGGTGCGCAACACCTTTGTGGCGCTCACCGAAGTGCCTGAGAGCCTGGCAGATGCCGGGCGAGGGATGGGAATGAACGAGCGGCAGCTGTTTTTCAAACTCAAGCTGCCGCTGGCACTGCCGGTGATGGTGGAAGGTGTTCGTATTACCACGATTCAGGCCATTGGTCTAACCGCGGTTGCTGCGCTGATCGGTGCCGGCGGTTTTGGCAGCTTTATCTTTCAGGGCCTGGGGCAGGCGGCGATGGACCTGGTATTGCTGGGAGCTTTGCCAACGATTGCACTCGCGCTGCTGGCGGACGCTCTGCTCACCATGCTGGCGGCCAGTCTCAAGCCGACCCCGGCTTCGGCCTGACAGGAAAAGGATAAGTCCGGATGATTGAACTGAAAAACGTAACCCGTCGGTTCGGTGATGCCGTGGCCGTGGACCGGATAAACCTGACGGTCGAAACCGGCGAAGTGTGCGTGCTGGTGGGCAGCTCGGGCTGTGGCAAGTCCACGACCCTGCGTATGATCAACCGGTTGTTGCCCCACAGCGAAGGCGAAATTCTGGTGGATGGCAAGGATGTTACCGCCATGAACCCGGAGCAGCTGCGGTTGAACATGGGCTATGTGATCCAGGGCACCGGGCTGTTTCCGCACTGGACGGTGGCCCGCAATATTGCGATGGTGCCGCAGCTTCTGAAGTGGCCCCGCGAGCGGATCGACGAGCGCGTACATGAGCTGCTTACGCTGCTGGATCTGGACCCGGCCGCCCACGCCAGTAAATATCCCCAGCAATTGTCCGGCGGCCAGGCCCAGCGGGTGGGTGTTGCCAGGGCGCTGGCGGCCAATCCCAATATCTTGCTGATGGATGAACCTTTCGGCGCGCTGGATGCCATCACGCGGGAAAACCTCCAGCAGGAGATGCTGCGCATCCAGACTCAGCTGCGGAAAACCACGGTGTTCGTGACCCACGATATCGATGAAGCCCTGAGGCTGGCGACCCGAATTGCCGTGATGGACCGTGGCCGTATCGTTCAGCACGACACGCCGGAAAATATCCTCCGTCGGCCGGCTTCCGACTTTGTGGAGAATCTCATAGGCAAGCAGGACCGTGGCCTGAAGCTCATGAGCCTGCGTACCGTGCGGGATTTAATGGAGACATACCCGCAGCCCAGGCAGCCGGAGCCCGGCACCGACGGGTTGAAGGAAGAAGACAGCCTGAGAGTGGCTCTTTCGATCATGCTCTGGCAGAACTGGAACCAGGTCCCGGTATTCAGTGCCGATGGCGAGGAAACCGGAACCATCACCCGCGAACGCATTATTCAGGAAGGTGCCTGATGCGAATCTGGCTGCCGCCTGCATTGCTGAGTGCTCTGCTGTATGCGCTGAGCGCGGGGATGCCGGTGCTGGAGCCGCTGTTCCAGTGGGTCCAGCCGGATAAGCAGAACGTGATCTATGAGCGGGAGAGCTTCCTGTTTCTGCTTCAGAACCATTTGATGCTGGTGGTGATTTCCGCGCTCGTTGGAACGCTCGCTGCGGTGGCAGGCGGTATTTTCGCCACCCGCCCCTCCGGCAGGGACTTTCTACCGTTGGTAAGCCAGATCGCGTCCATTGGCCAGACTTTTCCGCCGGTCGCCGTTCTGGCCCTGGCCGTGCCGGTTCTCGGATTTGGTGAGGCGCCGATTCTGGTGGCGTTGATTCTCTATGGCTTGCTGCCCATCCTGCGCAATACCCTGGCGGGCCTGGAGGGCGTTGATGCCACGGTGAGGCAGGCAGCGCTGGGCATGGGGATGTCGCCTGTCCAGGTGCTTCTACAAGTTGAGCTGCCACTTGCGGGCAGGGTGATCCTCGCCGGCATCCGAACCTCGGTTACGATCAACATTGCCACCGCTGCCATAGGATCAACCATCGGGGCCCGAACCCTCGGAGATCCGGTGATTGCCGGCCTGGTGAACGGCAACACGGCCTATGTGTTACAGGGCGCGATCCTGATTGGGCTGCTGGCGCTGACGGTAGACAGCCTGTTCGAAGCCGTAGAGCGGGTCTGGGATCGCCGGTTTCTGCCACAGACGGCAAGCTGATCGCCGGGGTAGGCTACGCGCTGCTTTAAAAAAACCGCTTTGATGTCTAGTCTGACTAGGATGCACAGCGCAAGGAGCACACCGGAATGAAGTTTCCTTCGAGCACGTCATTTGCACTCCTCGGCGCAACACTGATTGCGATCAGCTATGGTCTGGCGCGCTTTGCATTTGGTCTGTTTGTGCCCCCTATCCGGGACGACCTCGGGCTGGCGCCGGATGTGATCGGTGTGATCGGTGCGCTGCCGCTCATCAGTTTCGTATTCGCTACGCTTGTTGCGCCGCTCTCGGCAGACAGGCTTGGCGCCCGCAATACCGCCATGGCCTCCGGTATTTTTGGTGTTGTTGGCCTGGCGCTGATTAGCCAGGCCGTAGGCGCAGTTTCCCTGGGGGTTGGCGTTGTCCTCTGCGGCATCTGTACGGGCCTGATGATGCCCGCCCTCACTGCCGCCATGCAGGCGCTGGTGAGGCGTTCCATGCATGGCCGGGTCAGCTCTGTGATGAATGCGGGCACAAGTATTGGTGTCATCATTGCCGTGCCGACCATCCTTTTTCTGGCCGGGGCCTGGCGCTATGCGTACGCTTCCTTCGCGGTACTGGCGGTTATCGGTGTTATTGCAACCTGGTTCTTTATCCCCTCAGTTTCCCGCGTGGTCCCTGCCAACGCAGCGCCGGTGCAGCCAATCACCGCGGATCAGTGGTGGCGGTTACTCAGGCTGTCGCTGTTCGCCTTCATGATGGGCTTCGTGTCAGCCGCCTTCTGGATTTTTGCGCCGGACCTTGTGGTTAATCTCGGGTCGATGCCCGCCGATGCCACTGCCTGGCTGTGGCTGGGGGTTGGTATCGCCGGCCTTGGCGGCGCCGTTGCGGCTGATCTGGCCGACCGCAACAACCCTCCGGTTACCCAGGCTCTAATGCTGATGACCCTGGCCGCGAGCCTGGCGTTGCTGGCTGCCAGCCCGGATAACCTGATGATTTCGGCGTTTTCAGCACTGGTCTTTGGTTTGTCCTACATGAGTCTGACCGGACTGTATCTGATGACCGGCATTCGCCTGTTGCCGGGGCGACTTTCGATGGGGCCCGTGCTGCCTTTCATGGCAGTGTCCCTGGGCCAAGCGGCTGGCTCGCCGGTGGTGGGCCTGCTGGTCGGCGGCGTGGGTTATGCCGATGCGTTTGCCATGTTCTGCGCCATTGGGATTGTCGTGGCCATGCTGTCGCCGTTGTATCCACGGTATCTGGAATACGAGCCGGAGGAAGAGACGGAAGAGGATACCGGTCTGCAGGCCGCCTACGACTATCAGTTACAGGACGAAGAGGGCGAACCGTATTCGACCCTCACCGGAAAGACCGAGAGCTATTGAACTGCATTGCGGCAGTCTTTACTCGCTCGCTCGTGAGTCAGGCGCTGCCCAGCTGGTGTAGCCAAGATCCATCACTCGGGCTACCTCCTCATCGGGTATTGCCGAGAGGTCGCCAAGCTCCAGCGGGTCGAAGTGGAAGGCGTAGAGCCTGGACGTGAATTCAGCCACCGGGAGGGAGGCTTCGCCGCGGAATTCGCCATTGCCGAAGGTCGAGCAGGTAATGTCCTGGCCCCAATTCTGCCCGCTATCGTTGTTGGGGTTGAAGAAATAGACCCGCATTTCGTTTTTCGGGCTCAAGGCGACCCGCAGTATGTTGATGGCGTGGCGACCGACATAGCGCGCGGCGCTGTCCGTTACGGCGATGCCCGCTGGCTGAGCGTGAATGACCGGGATATTGCCGTTGTAGAAGGGGTGATAGCTGGCGTAAAAATGCCGGATGAAACCTTCATAGTCTTGCACTTCACCGGTCTTTACGTCGGTAACCACACGGAAACCGTGGCTAACCCACCACCCGTAGAATTCCGGGTTGATCCACCGGTGAGCATCATCATCGCGGCTTTCACAGCGACGCCACATCTCTCCGTAAAGGCGATCCAGATGCGGAATGAGAATCAGCGATACTGGGTCGACGTCCACCGGGGTGCCCTGCACCAGTCCAGGCTCCAGATCCCGGGACGAGACTTCCTGACCTTCAAACCGGCTCAGCACCTCGTTGTCGCGGGCTGCCCAGGCCAGGACCTGCAGCAGGTAATCGGCCTCGTTTGATGCCCACATGGAAAGGCCTATCGCCGACTGGCAGGTGGGATTGTTGCCCTGGCCAACCCCGAGTGGCTGGCCCAGAAGATTGATAACCCCGGCAAGCAGAAACACCCGGGGCGGATGGGCATCACCAAAGGCATCTATTAGCGCATGTTCCGTTTCCGCGGATAGCCGGAGCTTGATTTGGCGCCAAAGAGCCTGGGCGACCGAAGGTGTAAACAGTGATCCACGCTCCAGCATCATAGTCAGGCCATAGACGGCTTGGCAGGTTTCCGGGTAGATGGCCTCGTCAATCAGCGCATGGACCAGGTCGGTATAACAGTAGAGATCGTCCAGCCCGGTCATGGTCAGGCCCAGCGTGTTGGGTATCAGATCGTCCTGGCCGCTGCTTCGCAGGAACCGCAGCATCACCGCATGGTAGGGCGAAGCCAGGCCGGTATCGAACATGCTCCGGGCAAAGTAAGTGGCCTCTGAGGAAAGCGCCACGTCGTCCATGTCTCTCAGGCGCTGCTCGTAAATGGCAAGGCCCGGGTCCTCGGCGCTGGCGGGTGTGGGGGCAAAGAGGGCCTTTACCAGCCGGGTGGCATCGCTGTTGCTCGGGGTTTTGATGTCGGGGTCGTAGAGACATTTGGCAATTTGCCCGATCATTTCCCGAATGCTGTCGACCTGCACCGGGCCCTGGTCCAGCAACCGCCAGACTTCCTCCACGAGGCTGTCCAGCAGGCTTTCATAACCGAGATGGGATATCAGGTACCGATAGAGTTCCTGGACGATGGTGCCCAGCTGCTTCGGTCTTTCCCGGTCGGCTTCGGTAAGCTGTCCAGAAAGCAGGTCCAGGTTCAACGCCATCACCTGGGTCAGAAAGTGGCGCGCCTGCTCGGCGGAAATTCCGGGATGGAAATACTTGCCACGGGTAACGGCCAGCATGCGCAGTTCACTGATCGCTTCCACTATGGTGGTCACGGCACCCGCCTCCCTCAGCGAATGCTTGGCCAGCGCCGGTTGCAGCAGGCCCGGTCTGGCCCAGTCGCTGGTGCCGAAAATCCCGGCTGACTCGAGCGACCTTACGCGCCGGTAGATGGCGTCGAAACCACCCGGCAAGGTCATCAGCACACGTGCGCGCTCGAGAAGACTGAGGCTGGGCGCTTTGGGGTCTGCTTTGCGGGCGCGGGCGAATTCTGCCAGCGCCATATCGAACTGCATTAGTGCCGGCTTGAGCGCAGGATCCGGGTCGTGGCGCTCCATAGCATTGGCTCCCTGGTTGTGTTAGCCGCCCTGGCGGAAGCGTTGAATAAAGGCTTCGGACTCCGCGATTGATTGCTCCATATTACGAATCAGGGAATCCACATCCTGACGTATGCTCACCAGTTCGTTTTCCAGCGAACCGATCGCTTGGGCATTCAGGTTATGCTTAAGGTACAGCACCTGATCCTCAAATGCCTGCA
>JAWWAT010000159.1:0-7346 GCA_033721635.1 Marinobacter sp.
CGGCCCTGGTCCGTTTGGAGAAGATGCCGAGGGAAATGGGTCGCGAACGGGAGTTTCTTCACACCATTGAGCCCCTCTGGTCCCGCTACGCGGTGAAGCGCGACGAACAACAGCGGCAGGGCGTTCGCGATCCTGAGCTGGTGCTTTACCGCTGGATGCTGGAGGAGTTCCGGGTATCGTTTTTTGCACAGCAACTGGGCACGGTCATGACGGTGTCGGTAAAGCGGTTGGACCGCCAGTGGGAGAAAACGCGGATCTGAGGAAGAGGAGGGCGCACCAATCCGGTGCCCGTGACTGATACCCGACGGGCAAAACCCCGATACTGTGTTAGTATTTCCGGCAGTAGGTCAACGAATTAACCAAACGGGATGTCTGGTGTCCCGTTTTCACAATCATGACGTGGGGTTAGCGTGATTAAAGCCGTTATTAGCGGGACCGGTCTCTACACACCGCCAGCAACCATTGATAATGACGAACTGGTCGAAGCTTTCAACCAGTACGTTGAACTGTTCAACGCCGAGAATGCAGACGCCATCGCCAGCGGCGATGTGACGCCATTGCAGCCATCGTCCTCCTCGTTTATCGAGAAAGCCTCCGGCATCAAACGCCGCCACGTGATCGACAAGGACGGCATTCTCGATCCCAAACGCATGAAGCCCTATATCCCCGATCGCAGCAACGAGGAGCCCTCGGTGCAATGCGACATGGCTGTTACAGCCTGCCGCGAGGCTCTGGAGCAGGCGGGCAAGTCGGCGCAGGATGTGGATGCCGTAATCGTCGCCTGTTCCAACCTTCAGCGAGCCTATCCGGCCGTTTCTATCGAGGTTCAGGATGCCCTGGGAATCGACGGATTCGCCTATGATATGAACGTGGCTTGCAGCTCGGCGACCTTCGGCCTTCAGGCCGCCGTCAATTCCGTTGAGAACGGCAGTGCCCGTTCCGTCCTGGTGGTCAGCCCGGAGATCTGTTCCGGCCATCTGAACTTCCGGGACCGGGACAGCCACTTCATCTTCGGTGACGCCTGCACTGCCATCCTGGTTGAGCGTGAGGAAGACGCGACCGAGGGCCAGGGTTTCGAAATTCTCGGTACCAGCCTGAAGACCAAGTTCTCGAATAACATCCGGAACAATTTCGGCTTCCTGAACCGTGCAGACGATTCAGGCGTAGGCAAACCGGACAAGCTATTTGTGCAGCAGGGCCGGAAAGTGTTCAAAGAGGTATCGCCGCTGGTTGCCGAGACCATCCAGAAACAGCTGCAAAGCCTGTCACTGGCCCCGGATGATCTCCGTCGCATGTGGTTGCACCAGGCCAACCTGAACATGAACCAATTGATTGCCCGCAAGGTGCTGGGCCGGGATGCCACTGAGGAAGAGGCGCCGGTGATTCTTGATGAATACGCCAACACCAGCTCCGCCGGTTCGATCATCGCCTTCCACAAACACAAGGATGACCTTGTGAGTGGCGATCTTGGCGTAATCTGTTCGTTCGGTGCCGGTTATTCCATCGGCAGCGTCGTGGTACGCCGCCGATAGACGTTCTCTGGTTCAAGACGTTGCCAGTGCCCTGAGGGTATCTGGCAGCGGTGCCGAGGAGCGTGTTTCCCGGTCGAACCAAACGATTTTCGCGTAGCCTTCCGCATAAACAGCACCGGTTTCGACGTCTGTCAGCAAATGATAGGTGTCGAGGCTGGTGTTGCCCGCCTTGTCAGCGTATGTTTTCACCTCAACCGTTGCCGGGTGGTTCAATTCCTTTAGAAAGGTGGCACTGGTCTTTATAATAACCGGGCCGGTTGGCTCCTCGGGACCACCCAGCTCCAGTGAGGCCAGCCAGACAATGCGCGCTTCCTCAAAGAATCGGAAGTAGACTGTGTTGTTGGCGTGGCCATACGCATCCATGTCTCCCCAGCGGAGCGGCATGGTAATCGTGCTTACAAGATTTCCCGGTACTGACATCGGTTTCTCCGGAATGACGGTTCAATAACAAAAAATAGCGCCGGTATTTTTGACGAATTGAAACGAATTAAACAACCCAAGAGCAGATGATGAAACACTTTTTTATCCGGCGCCGGCTTATTACGCTCACCCTGATGTTATTCCTGGCCGTATTCCTGCCAGCGGGCCAGGCTACCGCCCAGAATATGCAGGAGCCTGCGCCCGAAGGTTCCGTGCCCGTTGACCCCAAAGACCCCTGGGAGAACTGGAACCGCAAGGTGTACACGTTCAACGAGACGATCGATCGCTGGTTCCTGAAGCCGGTGGCGCAAGCCTATCGGGATTTTACTCCGCAGATTGTTGACCGTGGCATAACCAATTTTTTCAACAATCTGACCGAACTCCGAAACTTCACCAACAGTTTACTGCAGCTGAAAGGGGAGTCGGCCGTGGTTGCGGTAGGGCGCTTTACCTACAACACCACCTTCGGTCTGGCCGGTCTGATCGACGTGGCAACCGTCTTTGACCTCCCTGAGCGGCCGGAAGACTTTGGTCAGACGCTGGGTTATTGGGGCGCGGGTTCGGGACCTTACCTCATGCTGCCGTTTCTGGGGCCGTCGACGCCCCGCCATTTTACCGGTTTCCTGACCGACGGCTTCGTACTCCCGTCGGCCTGGGATGAAGTCGATAGTCCCGAGAATTACTATGCTCGTGGGCTGCAGATCGTGGACCGTCGGGCAGACCTGATTCCCGCTGAAAGCTTCATCTCC
Source organism: Marinobacter sp. (assembly GCA_033721635.1). Lineage (GTDB taxonomy): Bacteria > Pseudomonadota > Gammaproteobacteria > Pseudomonadales > Oleiphilaceae > Marinobacter. The sequence continues at coordinate 2,702 of JAWWAT010000159.1, forward strand.
GGCGACAGCTACATATTTGTACGAAATGCCTTTCTGCAACGCCGGGAGTTCCTGATTAACGACGGGAAAGTGGTCAACGACCCGTTTGCCAGTGGCGACGATGAAGATCTGATGTTGGATGATTTCTGAGTGTCATCCGGTTTAAAAGGAGGTCAGCGGTGCTCAAGGATCCAAGAATAGCCAAATTCCGGAAAATGCTGGCCGAGGCGCCAAACTACGAAGTGTGGAAGGCCGCTGCCCTGGAGTTGGACTTTCTGGAGGGCAATGCTGAGTGGAAGGAGGATTTCGCCTCCGATCTCTACCACTACGAAGTCATCTACGACCGGCTAAGCAACCTCAAACAGTATCGGCAGCAGAACGATGTAGAGCGCCTGAAGCGCGCCCTCCGGGAGGGACTCCACCATGATCTGGGGAATATGGGCAACCCGGCCCTCTATACTCGATCCAGGGTTGGCACCAAACATCTGATTGAGGAATACATTACCCAGGTCTGTGAATCGCTGGATTACCTCTGCGATCAACCGGTGCCCGGCTTTCCCGTTGCCGACAAACTTCAGTTCTTCCGGGATACGCTGACAAGCTATGGCCGGCCAGCGCTTTTGCTCAGTGGTGGTGCCACCCTCGGTGTTTTCCATTTTGGGGTGATAAAGGCCCTCTGGGAGAAAGGGCTTCTGCCCCAGGTTATTGCCGGTTCAAGTATCGGCGCCATTATTGCGGGTATTCTTGGCGTACATACAGACGCGGAAATCCCGGAAATGCTGGTGCCAGAAAACCATAACCTGAAGGCCTGGAAATGGCGGGGGCTGCTCAGTGCGGTGCGCGGAGACGGGCTCATGGATCAGGAGGAGCTTCGAAACTGCCTGCGTGGCAATATCGGCGAATACACCTTTGAAGAGGCGTACCAGCGTACCGGTCGTTCGATCAATGTGAGTGTCTCCCCGGTTCAGGCTCACCAGAAGGCTCGCTTGCTGTGCGGATACACCTCGCCTTACCTGATGGTCTGGAGCGCAGTGTTGGCCAGCGCCGCGGTTCCCGGTATTTTCCCGCCAGTTACACTGATGAAAAAGGACATTCAGGGCAACACGCTTCCCTATATGCCCCGCCTGAAGTTTGTGGATGGCTCGGTTGTGAGCGACCTGCCCATTGAGCGGTTGATGCACCTGTACGATGTGAATTACACCATCGTGAGCCAGACCAATCCCCATGTGGTGCCATTCCTGAGCCAGCGCGGCCGGGATGAAAAGCTGTCCCTCGGCAATCTGCCGATGCACCTGCTGAAATCCGAAATTCAGTTCCATGGCCAGGGGGTGTTTGATTACCTTCGGAAGAGGCTGAGGCCGGAACTTATGCGGCAGATGTCCGGTCAGTTGTACACCATTATGGCCCAGCGCTACTCGGGAGACGTTACCATTGCGCCCTCATATTCGTTCAAGGATTACAGCAGGATGCTGGCAAACCCCGATCCAGCCTACGTACGACACATGATTCTGGCCGGTGAACGGGCCACCTGGCCCAAGATCTCCATGATCCGCTCCCACGCCCGCATCTCGAAAACCCTGGAGCGCTGCGTGCGGAGACTCAAGCACCAGAATCGGCGCACCGCCGACCTCAGACTGATCAGCAACGCGGATTCCGGTACGTCCTGATATGTATTACGACTTTTTCGGCTTTCGCGAACCGCCGTTTTCCATTGCGCCAGACCCCCGTTACCTGTATCTAAGCGACCGTCACAAGGAGGCGCTGGCGCACCTGATGTATGGGGTTCAGGGGCAGGGCGGCTTCATTGTGATTACCGGTGAAGTGGGAACCGGCAAAACAACGGTTTCCCGCTGCTTCATCGAAAACGTGCCGGATAATGTCGATATTGCGCTTATCCTGAATCCAAGGCTGTCTGCGCGAGAGTTGCTGTCATCCATCTGCGATGAACTGGAAATCCCTCACGAGATCAGTGCCACCATCAAGGAACTGGTGGACCTGATCAACCAAGACCTGCTCAAGGCCCATGCGGCCGGGCGACACAAGGTTCTGATGATCGATGAGGCCCAGAACCTGTCGGCCGAGGTACTGGAACAGCTCCGGCTTCTGACCAATCTGGAGACGGCGGAAAAGAAGCTGCTTCAGATTGTCCTGCTCGGGCAGCCCGAACTGCAGGAAATGCTGGCACTTCCGGAGCTGCGTCAGCTGAACCAGCGGGTGACCGCCCGCTACCACCTGGATGCCATTGGCAAGGAAGAGCTTCCTGCCTATTTACGCTACCGCCTCAGCGTAGCCGGCATGCGAGGCGACATTTTTTCGCCGCGGGCGGTGAACCGTCTCTACCGTGAAAGCCACGGGATTCCCCGCCTTATCAATCTCATTAGTGACCGGGCCCTGTTGGGGGCCTATGCGGAAGGCGAGCATGAAATTACGGCGGATCATATTCGCCATGCGGCGAAGGAAGTGCGCGGACATTCGATTGGTCCAGCGCCTTCAAGATCAGGCCGGTCCCCGGACAGGTCCCAGTATTTGATCGTTGCAGCCTCGGTTCTTATCGCCATTATCGGCACCGCCTGGTTGTTCGAGCGGTGGTCTCCCGACAGTGCAAGTCTTACGGCGCAGTCGTCGGCAGAGCCACTGAAGGGTGCGGTTGAACGTGTGGAGGATGAGCAACCTGAGCAGGTTGGGAAAACGCCAGAAACCCTGCCGGAAGAGCCGTCAGGCCCCGTTGATCTGGTGGTGCCGGATCAGCTTCTGGATTCGGTCGAGGCGTTCCAGGTACTGTTCAGCATCTGGGGGCTGAGCTATCAGCCGGCGGACGCACCCGTGGCCTGCGACTGGGCCCGAGAAAACGGACTTGGGTGCCTGAATCGACAGGGTAGCCGCCGAAGTCTGGAGTTTCTTGATCGACCAGCCATGCTTCAGCTCCAGGATGAGGCAGGCAACACCGGGTTTGTCGTCCTCCGCCATCTGAACGGCGATACAGCGGAGATTGCCATGCCATCTGGTACTCAGAGTGTCTCTTTTGCCAGCATTGAGCGCCACTGGTTCGGTGAATACCGGGTTTTATGGCGCCTTCCCGAATACCTGACGGACGATGGCCTCTACAGTAATGGTGGTGGCGAGCAACTCTGGATTGGTGCGCGAATGATGGACCTTGCGGACAGGCACAGCGGTTCCCGTTCAGAAAGTGATCGGGTGAAGCGCATGGAAGCCGAAGAACAGATTCGCTGGTACCAGGCATTGCGAGGGCTCACTGTGGATGGGATTGCCGGTGCCATGACCATCATCCAGATCAACAACGATCTGGAGGCTTCAATTCCTCGTCTCAAGCCCGTGCAGCCGGAGGGTCGAGAGTAGTCATGTCTTATATTCTGGACGCCTTGCGAAAATCCGAAACCGAGCGGCGCCAGGGGCGCGTTCCGGACCTTGGTCAGCAGGTGCAGCTGATTCATCGGCCGAAGAAAAAGCGAGTCTCGCCGGCTTTCTGGGTGTCGCTGGCACTGATGCTGAACGCCGCAGTCCTTGCGTTCGTGTTCTGGCCTGGAACGCCGTTGCCGTGGGTTGCTGAGTCACAAACAGAAGCGCCAGCCGCCCCGGAGAGGGGGGCGGTCCCTGAACCTGTCTCGTTGGGGCCCGCGACCGAGGCAGAACCGGCGTCGGAAGATCCCGTCTCGGAGACGGTAGCAATCCCGGAGCCAGATCCTGTTGAGGCAGCTCCGTCGCCGGCCCCGTCGGAACCTGCAGTAGCAGAGACCAGGGAGCGGGCAACGGTTATCGTGCCCTCATCCGCAATACCCGAAACTGCAATGCCACAGGCCGAACCGGAGCAGGCAGGCCGCGTGCCTCATCTGGTAGAGTTGCCGCTTTCATTTCAGAAGAGCGTTCCCGATTTGACCTTTAACAGCCATATCTACTCTTCATCGCCGGCATCTCGGCGGGTGATGATCAACGACACCTACCTCCGGGTGGGCGATACCTTTGAGGGTCTGCGGGTGGACGACATCACTGAAGACGGAGTGGTGCTGAGTCGTAATGGCCGCCGCTTCCGGGTTGGCGTGGTCAGGGACTGGGTGAGCCCCCGCTGATGGCACTCACCGACGACATCAAGCAATCCATCCAGCAGGGGTATCGGGACGTTCTGGCGGGTAAGGACATCCGTGCCCGGTATGGTCAGCGTTTGATGATTGCCGAAATTGCAAAGTACATGGGCGACATCACAGAGAACGATGGCCAGCGAACGTCTCCGGCCTCAGCCTGTGTGGTGGAGGCCGGAACGGGGACGGGCAAGACCCTGGCTTATCTGATCGCTGCGATACCGGTGGCAAAGGCCTTGGGCAAAACCCTGGTGATATCCACGGCGACTGTAGCCCTTCAGGACCAGATCGTGCTCAAGGACCTCCCGGATCTGAAAAAGCACAGCAAAATGGATTTCAACTGGACGCTGGCCAAAGGCCGGGGTCGCTACCTCTGCATGTCCCGACTCGAGGCACGCCTGCATGATGAGGGGAATACCGAGAGCGACACTATGCCCCTGTTTCTCTTGGACGGTCCCAAGAATGAGGAGCCCGGCACTCGTGCGTTCTTTGAAGAGATGCTGGCCAGCTACGGCTCGAGGGAATGGGACGGCGACCGGGACCACTGGCCGGAGCAGATCCCGGACGATGTC
>JAWWAT010000160.1:0-7298 GCA_033721635.1 Marinobacter sp.
CAAACTCAGCGCATAGGAAGTCGGCTCGATGTTTCTTCCTTTTCGCACAAACAGCGGGTCGTTCCAGATCTGACGCATCCTTGAAATCGCATTGGACACGGCGGGCTGAGTCATGGCAAGCCGATCCGCTGCACGGGTCACGGAGCGCTCAGTCATAATGGCATCGAAGATGTACAACAGCTGGAGTTCTTGAGTTTTCATTCATCGATCCTGGTGATGAGAACCGGACAAGTCTGGCTGGCTAATGGTTCGACCGCAATTGCGAGATTGCGGTATAGGCGAGGTTGACGACATGTATACGAAGAAGCCTCCCATTCAGGAGGCTTTGAATATGCCTTAAAGGTGTCCTTTCACAAATGCCCTCAGCTCGCTCAGGCTGCCGGCCCCTGTCTTCTGAGCAATAACGCCGCCGTCCTGGAACAGAGACAGTGTCGGAATGCCCCGGATACGCATTTTGGCAGTGATGTCCGGGCTGTCATCCACGTTTACTTTGGCTATGGTCAGTTGCTCGCCAAACTCATCTGCAATTTCCTCAAGCATAGGCGCAACCGTCTTGCAGGGGCCGCACCAGGGCGCCCAAAAGTCCACCAGCACGGGGCGATCGCTCTTAACAACCTCTTGCTCAAAATTTACATCTGTTACTTCTATCATGTTGCTCATCGGAAAACCTCCTATCTATTATAACCTTGTTCGCACATTGAAGCCTTCTGCCAGTAAAAACCAATTGCAGGACTGTATAAGTTCTATTTGCTGTGATGATGATTTCTAACCTGGCCCTCACAGTCGTTTGCTAAATACCAGCCCACCCCACGCAAGCGTACGGTTTCCTGTGCCGGATTTGATTTCGGAACTCTGAACACGCAGCACATAACTCAGTTCGGTGCCCGCCAGGAAGCTGTGGGTGTAACCAGCCCAGACTTCGGCCAGAAGAATGTTCAGCTCACTGGCATCCAGTTCATGGTCCGAATCCCGGAATTGGCCCTGCAAGAAAGCATTGTAGGCACGAGCTTTGACTGACATTCCGCCCCAGAAGTAGTTTTCCCGTCCACCGGGGGCGGACACCCCGGGCGCGCGCTCACCGTAAGCCATCAATTCGGGGTTAAAGCGGTTGTCAGGTGATGAGATCAGACCGTCCCTGAAAACCAGGGCCGCACCGAATTCAGTCAGGTACCCGGCTGAACCGAAATACGTCACTTTGAACTGCTGATTCGGCTGACCGGCATCCAGGTACTGATGGTATGCAGCGGAATAACGGAAGGTCAGCTCTCCGCCATTGGAAATCTGGTGGCCCCAACCATTTGCACGGTCGCTACCGACGACTTTGTGAACTGCATTCTGGCCGGACTTGAATACATCCAGCCCCAACACGCCAACAGTCATCGAGGTCGTCCAGCCAGAATTTGCGCCCAGGGTCTGATAGCTCTGGCTCGACGACAGGTAAACAAGACTGCTGTACGGGCGATCCTTCCGGTCAATGGCGGACTCTTTGATTTCCTCGGGCGTGAAACCATAAACCCCAAACTCCAGCGCCGCGCTTTTTGGTTTTTCAACCTTTCCCCCCAGGTATGGCAGCACATACCCATCCAGTCCGTGACTGATACTCGAAACCGGGTTTTTTATGAACTCCTCTGAATTCGAGGAATAAGTAATGGCCACGCCAGCGGTGTAATCCCGGTCTGTTTGCGTTGGAGCAAAGAGATCGTTATCCGTAGACAAAGCCATCACCGAGTCTGAGGACTCGGCCTGCGCGGTAAAGGCCAACAGGGAGACCGCGAACATCGGTGCCAAAAAACGAGATTTCATAGCCAACTCCGAAAAGTGTGTCGGTAAAGTTGGCGCTATTTTTCTGTTGACTGGCGCTGAGGACTAATCAAGGGTCAGTATTTAAAACATCACCGATGCTTATGGGTAAGTAGTTCTACGTGCATTTTTTGTACTCTCCCGGCTGGCGCCCATCACCCCACATGATGTGTTGCATACCGTTTGGGAATTATTCGTTACCACGCTTCAGCTCCATAATTCGCTTCATCTGATATCGAGTCCATTGGCGACTCCGGTATGAGCATCAACCCATCGAAATTTGGAGAACATGTTATGCGTAAAATTGTACTGATCACCCTGGCTTCACTTTTTGCCGCCGCCGCCCTGCCCGCTAACGCTACCCTGGCAGACCGTAAATCCGATGAGCCCCGCTCCGAGACCGCTCAGCCCGCTCCCTATAGCGGCCAGATCGTGATTCGCGGTGAAATTCAGGATCGCGACGCTGACAACCATACGGCCAAACCAGCTCCATACAGCGGTCAGATTGTTATCCGTGGCTTGGTGCAGCCCGCAAGCCACGGCTGAGTTTTAGATGTTTCATTTGCGTCTTGGCACCAGGGACGGTGCGTTTTTAATCTCGAATTAAGGCCGGAACGGCGAGTTGCTAAACTCGACGATTTCGCGAGCCACTTCAGGATTCTGCAACAGTCGGCTATGCCCATATCCCTTTGTATGGATCAAACGGCTCCTCGGGAAAGCCTCGTGGAGGGCCCGGGATTCGGCAACCGGGATTTCTGAATCCAGATCATCGTGGATAAGCAACACGGGTGCCTCGATTGCAGGCGCGAGCGCAATCAGATCCAGGCGATCAACACTCAGCCCTACCGTTTCCTCCATATCGCGCAGGAAAAAACGTTTACTCCGCTGGCCCAGGTTCACAAACCGGGCAAACCGCCTGAGTACACCCTCAATCGTTGCCGGGCCTGAGACCAGTACCAGACGATCAAAGCACCCCCTAATCGATTGGGCGTAAACAAGCGCAGCAGCACCCAATGAGTGACCGACCCCGACATCAAACGAACCACCCACGTATTCTTGGGCTTCCAGAACTGCCTCGATAAACCGACCCGGATGTGATTCGGTGGCACGGGATTCGCCATGCCCTGCAGGGTGCACTGCATAAACGGTGTATTCCCCAGAATCGATCTCAGCTAACAGATGCTTGAATTGTCCGATCCAGCCTGACCAGCCATGCAGGAGCAGAATCCTTTTCGGACCACTCCCATAAATTGACAGAAAGGCGTCGTTGCTGAGGGGCACGACCGTCTGGAATAACTCTCGGGATGACGCGCGCCGTTCAGCCTTGATTCGTGGGCTGGTCATAAGCTCCACGGCTTTAGACGCAGCCCGCGATGGCAGTAATCGGCTGTAAACACCAAACGCAGCCTGGAATAGATTCAAAGAAAGATTCATTTTCGTTTTCCTCAACCTGAAAAAAAGCCTCTGACTCCGGGCAACCTCTTCCCATGTCGAATCAGCTTCTCTAAAGTGTATATACATCACTCAATCCAATGCAAGAAAAATTGTTTATTTCTTGACCACGTGGTTCCCAGCGACGATCGCTCAAACAGATGGACAACTATTCCAACCGTCCTGCCGCCTCCATTCTGGCCAAAGAAAAGAAAATGGCAGGCACATTCATTAAGAAGGAGACAGCCCATGTCCGTCAGTTCGCAAACCACATCGTTCTCTCTGTACCACTACCGCTCATGCCCTTTTTGCGCCTACACCCGCTCTGCGATGAAGCATATCAACGTCAAAGTGGAAGAACGTGATATCGCCAGAAACCCGGCCTATCGGGCAGAACTGATCAAAGGTGGCGGTAGAGCACAGGTTCCCTGCCTCAGAATCGAATCGAACGACGAAGTCCGTTGGCTGTACGAATCTCAGGACATCGTCCGCTACCTGCAGCGCCAAGCCGCCCAGACAGCTGATCACTAACAAACCGTGTGAACCTTCCTAAAAACATACAGGAGAGCAAAAATGCTCAAACGAAAAGTTGATGTTGCCATCATTGGCACAGGCACAGCCGGCATGGGTGCCTACCGAGAAGCTCGCAAACTTACCGACAGCATCGCGCTGATAGAGGGTGCGCACTATGGCACCACCTGCGCCCGTGTGGGTTGTATGCCCAGTAAACTTTTGATTGCGGCTGCAGAAGCCGCCCACGGCGCAAAGCATGCGGGGGTTTTCGGACTCAATGTGCCGACCGTCGAGACAAACGGTGCGGCGGTTCTTGACCGGGTAAAGAGAGAACGCGACCGTTTCGTCGGGTTTGTTGTGGAAGACGTCGACGACTTTGACGATAGCCACAAGGTCCGTGGCTACGCACGATTCCTGGACGCTCATCGTTTACAAATTGATAACGGACTCGAAATCACTGCCGACCGGATTGTTATTGCAACAGGTTCCCGACCGTTTATTCCTGAAGTACTTGTGGGTGCGGGTAACCGCCTTCTTGTTAACGACGATGTATTCGAACTCGAGCAGCTTCCGACATCCGTACTTGTTGTCGGGGCGGGTGTTATCGGCCTCGAGTTGGGGCAGGCTCTGAGCCGCCTCAACGTCAACGTTACGATGCTGTCACGCAACGAATCGATTGGCGGAATTGCCGACTCCGAAATACGTAAGATTGCCGCGGATACTTTCCAATCAGAGTTTGATCTGGTCCTGCACGCGGAAGTCCTCGCAGCAAAGGAAACCTTGAACGGTGTGCAGGTGACCTACCGCACATCCGGAGGCATCGTTCACACGGTCGTGGTCGACTATGTTCTGGCAGCAACCGGCCGCACTCCGAACACCGACAAGCTCGGCCTCGAGAATACCGGCATTGCCCTGGACGCCCGCGGCGTTCCTGAGTCCGATCGGTACACCATGCAAACCAGTGCGCCGCACATCTTTATTGCAGGTGACGCAAACAATGAGCTGCCCCTGTTGCATGAGGCATCCGATGAGGGGCGTATCGCGGGCAGCAACGCAGGAACCTTTCCCACTGTGGAACCCGGCCATCGACGTGCCGGGCTGGGCGTGGTCTTTTCCGACCCGCAAATTGCCAGTGTAGGCAAGCGAGCGCACGAACTGGTGCCACACACCTTCATCACTGGGAAGGTCAGTTTTCACAATCAGGGCAGAAGCCGCGTGATGGCCAGAAACCAGGGCATGCTGAAAATCTACGCAGACAAGCACAGTGGCGTTCTACTGGGCGCAGAAATGTTCGGGCCGGCAGCGGAGCATATTGGTCACCTCCTGGCCTGGGCCGTACAGCAGTCTCTGACGGTAAATGAGATTCTCGGGATGCCTTTCTATCACCCGGTTATCGAAGAAGGTGTTCGCACCGCCTTCCGGGATGCTTCGGAAAAGCTGAAAGAGACGGAACGCAAGGAGGCATCCCATGCCGTTGCTTGAATTGTTCAGGCGTTACCACAAACAGGCGGCAAAGGTTGCCCTGGTAGTAGGTTCGATTCTATTGCTGATCAACCAGCATGATGCACTGTTCGGATATCAGAAAATTCAATGGCTGCCGGCAGTCTTGACCTACTGCGTTCCCTTCTGCGTTTTCATGCTCGGTAAGCTGTCCAGCGAGCGAGATTGCCAGAAGTCCTCTGGACTCAATGTGCCCGTTTCAAGGTACCGTTAACCATCCGGATTTCGCCGCGCTGTCTCTCAGTGCGGCGAAATCATCCTCGAGGCAACCGCCTTTGCCTTCAACGCAGCATCCAGATCACCTTCAACATGGGCCTTAACAATAGCGCCCTCTTTCAATAAAAACAGGGCATTAGCCAGTTCTTCTGCTTCAGTTTCTGAAGTGCAGATTTCCAGAGCGTGCCGCTTCAGAAGTTCGAAAACCCGGGTCTTGTGAGCCGCACATCGTTTGTGTACCGGGTGCTCGGGATCGCTGTACTCACCGCAGGTATTGATGAAAAAGCACCCGTAGAAACGATGCAGTGTCGGTACGCGGTTATTAAACCAGTCGTGAACGGCATCAAACATCTCCATGAGAGCCTCTCTCCCCGCCGGCCGACTGTTCATTCGCGTCTCAAGCCATTGGAAAAACACTTTGTCGCGGTGCTCGACAGCAGCCTCTACCAGGCTGTCCTTGCTCTCGAAATGGTTGTAGAGCGTTTGCTTTGCTACGCCCGACTCCTGGAGCACCTGGTTAATGCCGATAGCGTGGATCCCATGCTCATAGAACAGCCGCAATGCCGTATCGATCAGAACCTGTCTTCGTCCCATCTGCGGACCTCCATTTTTTCATTGAATATATCTTGACCAAATTAGACAGATCTGTCTAGAATTAAAAATAGACCGACTTGTCTACTTCAGGAAATGCCACGCGCCGTGATGAACAGGGTGTTTTTTGACTGGTGTTGTTGTCGGTTTCATTAACGAACCACCAGCGAAAAAGGCATGGAGAAGAGCACGATGGATATGCAAATCAAAACCACCCGAAAGGCGCCTGTTTTTGGGCTTGAAGCTGATTTGATAGATGGTTTGCAGGCCGGGCACCCAGAAGCCTTTGCGGAAGCTCACCGTAGATATCATCCCGTGATGCTGAGAGTTGCGGCCAAATTTACCTCTGCTGCCGTTGCCGAAGATATCGCTCAGGAGGCCTGGATGGCGGCCATTGGCGCCATTGGGTCTTTTGAAGGCCGTTCGTCACTCAAAACCTGGCTGTGCCGTATTGTCACCAATAAAGCCTTCAACACGTATCGGGAAAATCGTAAGGAATTCCCTGCCACGCCAAGCCTCGCCCTGTTGTCCGACAACTCGCCGGAGAACCAATTCAGTGGCAGCGCCGGGCATCTTAGCGAACCGGAGTTAGCCACCCAGACTGCAAAAGTTCAGGAACGCATTCGCGTTGAAATGAAGAAGATGAATCGGGATCACGCCAACGCGATTCTGTTGAAAGGTATGAGCCCCCTGAGCGGCTCGCAGGTATCCGATGTGCTGGAGATTTCTCATGGAAACCTCCGGGTTATTTTGCACCGTGCACGAAATGAACTGGCCGCATTGCTCTGATTCAAGCGGCCCTCTTGCTGTGTTTTGCTCAAAACTGGAGAACGACTATGAGTACGCAACGCCCACCGCTCCCACCCTTTACTCGTGAGAGCGCCACAGAAAAAGTCCGCCTCGCTGAAGATGGCTGGAACAGCCGCGATCCGGCGAAGGTTGCCCTCGCCTACACAGAGGACACTCGCTGGCGCAACCGAGCGGAATTCGCTAATGGCCGCCAACAAGTCGAAGAATTTCTCACCCGCAAGTGGAATCGCGAACTGGATTACCGCCTTATCAAGGAACTCTGGGCCTTTACCGAAAATCGAATCGCCGTGAGATATGCCTACGAGTGGCACGACGACAGCGGAAACTGGTTCCGTTCCTACGGTAATGAAAACTGGGAATTCGATGCGGACGGTCTCATGCAGCGCCGATTTGCATGCATCAACGACAGCCCCATCAAAGAGTCAGACCGGCTTTTC
>JAWWAT010000161.1:0-7279 GCA_033721635.1 Marinobacter sp.
ACTGGATGATGGCGACATGATTATGGCCCAGTACCGGGAGCAGGGCGCCCTAGCCTACCGCGGCTTTACCATCGATGAGTTCATGAACCAGTTGTTCGGCAACGAGATGGACTACGGAAAGGGTCGCCAGATGCCGGTGCATTATGGCTCGAAGAAGCTGAACTACATGACGATTTCCTCGCCTCTGGCCACCCAGATTCCCCAGGCCGCAGGCTATGCCTATGGCCAGAAACTCCGTGGCGAGGGCCTTTGCACCATTACCTATTTTGGTGAAGGCGCCGCCTCCGAAGGCGACTTCCACGCCGCCCTGAACATGGCTGCAGTTCATCGGGTACCGGTGATCTTCCTGTGCCGAAACAACGGCTATGCCATTTCAACGCCGGCCGCCGAACAGTTCGCTGCCGACGGCGTTGCACCCCGGGCCTACGGCTACAAGATGGACGTGATCCGGGTGGATGGTAACGACATTCTTGCGATGTACCAGGCCACCCAGGAAGCCCGAAAGCTGGCGGTGGAACACAATCGCCCGGTACTGATTGAGGCCATGAGCTATCGCCTGGCTGCCCACTCCTCCTCCGATGATCCATCCGGCTACCGCAGCAAGGATGAAGAGGCAGTATGGCGTGAGAAGGATCCGATCCTGCGCATGCGCCTCTGGCTGGAAAGCAAGAAATGGTGGAGTGAAGACGACGAAAAGCAGCTCCAGGAAAACATGCGCCGCGAAGTACTGGAAACCATGAAGCGGGCCCAGAAACGGCCGCCACCGCCGCTTGAATCATTGGTCAGTGATGTCTATGACGAAGTCCCGCCGGCGCTGGCTGAGCAGTTCAACAAATTGAAGGCACACATCCGCCGGTACCCGGACGAGTACCCTAAGAGTGCCGAACACGCCAAGGGAGGAGCATAAGATGACTAAGATGAATATGCTCCAGGCCATCAACAACGCTCTCGATACCGCCATGGCGGAAGACGAGCGAGTGCTGTGTTTTGGTGAGGATGTCGGTGTCTTCGGGGGCGTTTTCCGCGCCACCAGTAACCTGCAACAGAAGTACGGCAAGGCGCGTTGCTTCAACACGCCGCTGGTAGAGCAAGGCATCATCGGGTTTGCCAACGGCCTCGCGGCCCAGGGCTCGGTGCCAGTAGCAGAGATCCAGTTTGCCGATTACATCTTCCCGGCGTTCGATCAGATCGTGAACGAATCCGCCAAGTTCCGCTATCGCTCGGGCAACCTGTTCAACGTGGGCGGGTTGACCATTCGCGCCCCCTACGGCGGCGGCATTGCCGGCGGCCTGTACCACTCCCAGTCACCGGAAGCCTACTTTGCCCACACCCCGGGTTTGAAAATCGTGGTACCGCGCAATCCGCATCAGGCCAAAGGACTGCTGTTGGCCGCGATCCACGATCCCAACCCTACCCTGTTCTTCGAGCCCAAACGGCTTTACCGGGCCTCGGTGGGTGAAGTGCCGGATGAAGACTATCGACTGCCTCTGGGCGAAGCCGAAGTCACCAAGGAAGGCACCGACGTAACGATTCTGGGCTGGGGCGCCCAGATGGAAGTGATCGACCAGGCCGTGGAACGGGCCGAGAAAGACGGCATTCCCTGCGAAGTCATCGACCTGAGGACCATTTTGCCCTGGGATGTGGAAACCGTGGCCAATTCCGTGTTCAAGACCGGACGGCTGGTGGTCACCCACGAAGCTCCCCTGACCGGCGGATTCGCTGGTGAAATCGCCGCCACCATTCAGGAGCGCTGTTTCCTGTATCTGGAGTCTCCGATCGCGCGGGTAACCGGGATGGACACCCCCTTCCCGCTGGTGCTGGAAAAAGAGCATCTGCCCAACCACCTGAAGGTCTACGAGGCCATCAGGGCGAGCGTTGAATTCTAGGCTGATATCAGGACAGGAGAGCGACTATGAGTGATTTTATACTGCCCGATATCGGCGAAGGTATCGTGGAATGTGAACTGGTCAAATGGCTGGTCAGTGAAGGCGATGTGATTGAAGAGGACCAGCCGGTCGCCGAGGTGATGACCGACAAGGCCCTGGTGGAGATTCCGGCGCCCTACAAGGGCCGTGTGACCCGCCTCTATTATCAGGAAGGCGATATCGCCAAGGTTCATGCACCGTTGTTTGAGCTGGTGGATGAGAGCGAAGGCAGTGGGCAGGCGCCAGTAGCCGGTTCTGCGGAGCCTGCGGAGGCAAAGCCCGCCCCCGAGGCTAAAAATCAGCCATCCTCCGGCACCGAGTCCGATGACAACGCCACCGAAGACTTTATTCTGCCGGATATTGGCGAAGGCATCGTGGAGTGCGAGGTGGTGGAATGGCGCGTCGCCGAAGGTGACGAGATCGAGGAAGACCAGCCTGTCGTGGACGTCATGACCGACAAGGCCATGGTCGAGATTACGGCTCCAAAAGCCGGACGCGTAACCAAGCTCTACCATCAACAGCAAGCCATGGCCAAGGTTCACGCGCCGCTGTTCGCGTTCATTCCCCGGGATCGGGAAGAGCCGGACGAGCCCAAAGCCAAAGCGGAGCCCGCTGCGCAACTCTCAGGCGCAACGGCCTCCCCTGTGGCTACGGCCAGCCGACAGCGCATCCCTGCCAGCCCGGCTGTTCGCCGGCTGGTACGGGAGCACGAGCTCAATCTCTCGGATATCAAGGGATCGGGCAAGGATGGTCGTGTCCTGAAAGCCGATGTACTGGCCCATATCGAGGAAGGTCCCAGGCAGGCACAGGCTCCAGCCCCCGCCGAGGAAACTCAAACTCCCAAAACTGGCAGTGCCCGCAGGGCACCTGTCGGCGAACAGGAAGTACGAGTCGAACCTATCCGCGGTATCAAAGCTGCGATGGCGAAAAGCATGGTCAAATCGGCCACCACCATTCCTCACTTTATCTACAGCGAGGATATTGATGTCACCGATCTGCTCAAGCTACGGGAACAGCTGAAGCCCGAGGCAGAAGCACGGGGCTCGAGACTGACACTCATGCCCTTCTTCATGAAGGCCATGGCGCTGGCGGTCCAGGAATTCCCGGTACTCAACAGCCAGCTCAACGAAGACGTCACTGAAATTCGCTACCTGCCCCAGTGCAATATCGGTATGGCGGTGGACGGCAAGGCCGGCCTGACGGTGCCGAACATCAAAGGCGTGGAAAGCCTGTCCCTGTTGGGCATTGCCGACGAGGTGGCGCGCCTGACCGAAGCGGCCCGATCCGGACGTGTCAGTCAGGAAGACCTGAAAGGCGGCACCATTAGCATCTCAAATATTGGCGCACTGGGCGGCACCTACGCAGCGCCGATTATCAATGCGCCGGAGGTGGCCATTGTCGCCCTGGGACGCACCCAGAAACTGCCCCGGTTTGACGCCAATGGCCAGGTGGTGGAACGCGCCATCATGACCGTAAGCTGGGCCGGCGATCATCGCATTATCGACGGCGGCACCATTGCCCGCTTCTGCAACCGCTGGAAAGGTTATCTGGAGTCGCCCCAAACCATGCTGCTGCATATGGGCTGACGGATTATCATGGCGCAGAAGACTCAACTGCAGCAGTTCTACATCCCCGAAGAGCAGTCGATCTATCTGCTCAGCCATGATGATGCCAAGAAGCTCAAGGACTGGGTGGCGCTGTGCGCCGCCCAGCTCCGCCAACTCGGCTACCAGGACATTGAACTGATTGGCAAGGGCGCCTACGGCTTTGTCTTTGCCGGTCGCCTGCCGGGCACAGCCATCGGCGGCCCGGAACATGTGTTCAAATTCACCCGCATCAACCTGCCCAGGCACCTTCAGGACCGACTCGAAGATGAAGCCTACATCCTGGAGCAGGTTCGTCACCCCAGGGTGC
This sequence comes from Marinobacter sp., assembly GCA_033721635.1. Classification (GTDB taxonomy): domain Bacteria; phylum Pseudomonadota; class Gammaproteobacteria; order Pseudomonadales; family Oleiphilaceae; genus Marinobacter. Next base: position 3,840 of record JAWWAT010000161.1, read on the forward strand.
CACGGCTGATTTCCTACCAGCGAGCCAACAACCAACCCATTCTGGTGATGGAACGCGCGGCCGGACTAAACCTGGAAGAGGTCTCCCTGCGTGATGGCAAACTCAAACCCCGACTCATAATTCGCATTGCCGACCAGCTCGCCGACATCCTGCGTAACCTGCGCCGCGAAAACGGTCCTGCCGGTAGACCCATCGTTCATGGCGATATCAAACCATCGAATCTGGTCTTTGACGCCAGCACGGAAAACATTGCCCTGATTGACTGGGGCTCGTCGGTGTTTGCCCAACTGGACGCCAACCAGCAGTTCATCACTGCCAACGTGATGGAGCTGATGTCTGATAACCTGCAGCAGACCAACGCGCGGCTCGGTGATGTCTATTTTATTGGCGATGAACAGCTGAACGGGGGGCTTTCCTCTCCCAGGTTTGACGAACAGGGTGCAGCCGGCACGCTCTATGCCCTCGCGTCGGCGCAATCCTGCCGTTTTGGTCATCGGGCAATCCCGGCTACCTCCCTGGGGCTGCCCATGGAATTCGCCCGCATGCTAGACGGCATGCTGTCGCCGGATCCGGACACAAGACGAAAAGCCGGTGATTACTACCTCAGCGAAATGCCACGCATGGCCCGCACTGTGATGATCGACCTGCCCGAAAAATCGGTCACTGCTCAGGTGCCCGTATGGGTGCGCACATCAGATCAGGAAATCGACACTGTGGTTTACAGCTCGCGCAAATCGTTCCTCAGGGAGGAAGGCGCAGCGGAAACCCTGAACGATGTAAACGACGTTCAACTGGACCGCTACTACAAGAACTTCATGCAGGGCATGGGCGAAACCGAGAAAGCTTTCCTGGCCGCCGTCAGCCGGCTTGGGCGTTATCCGGTGGAAGGCGGCCTGGCCGTGCGCTGGGAAACCGATGGCATCTACATTGACACTTCCCTGAACCTCCACGATCCGGCCTTGAAGTCGGCGTTTGTTCAGGCCGTTAACAACATGGTTTACCTGGCCCAGGCAATTTACCGCAAGGGCATTTTCAAGAGCTGTCTGTTCAACGCCCGCAACACCCTGCACGTGGATCGCGACGAACCGACCCAGCCTTTTGTGGTATCACCTGAGATGAAGCTGCACTACGAGGTAAGCCCGGCGCCGGAAGTAGAAGACGAAAGCCGGGTCCACTCCTATTTCGAGGATGGCCCGGATCCGGAGGAGTTCCTGGTGCTGCCCGACACCATTATTCATGCCCTTGAAGAACTCAACGCCATTCACCACACCGGCATGATTATCTTTGAAGCCCTGCCCCGCCATCTGAAAATCCACAGCCATTACCGGCTGCTGGACCCGGACCGTGAGCAGGAATTCCGCCGACTACTGGACGTAATCCTGTCATCGGTGGAAGAGATTGCCGGCCTGGGCGTTTCAGGGTTCATGAAAATGCCCTACAAAGACACCCGATTCTTTCCCCATATCGAGCGCCTGCCTGACAGGTACTACCCGCGCAATCCAAGAACGGAGCATGCGACAACCTGAGGCAAAACGACGCTTCAGTTTTAAGAAACCGGGCCGATAACTGTTAAAACATATAAATAGAAGGGCTACGCTTTGGCTTCCTCTCTCCTAGAATCCGTAGAACGAAAATTAGGTGTCCCCGGCAAGCTATTGATTGCACCAGTTTTTATTCTCGTGCTGTTTGCTTCGGTGACGTTTTTCAGCGTTTCCGAGTTTCAGCAACTGGACCAACGCATGAATAAGGTCGCCCGAGACCTGGCGCCGGATACGGCGATTGGCACAGAGTCGGTTATCAGTGTTTATCGGATGCGGCTTCGGGTGTTCGATTATTTCTCCACCGGCGATGAAGAAACCCTCAGCCATTTCGATGAGCTTGAAGCGGAATTCAATGAGGTGATGGCCAGGGCGCAGGAGAATATCCAGGATCCAGATGCCGCCACACTGGTGGACCGCATCAATACCAGCACCGGTGAGTACATCAGCGCCTTCAGGAATGAGCTGGTACCGGCAAAACGCCAGGTTCTGGCGATCATACAGGACGAACTGGACGTTCACGGCCCCAACGCCACCAAGGCTTTGCGAATGGCCCTTAACGGCGTTGCCAACCGGGAACCGGAGAGCGATCTTCGTGCCGGCCTGGAACAACTCCTGAACGATGCCATGGTCATGCAATTGACAGCCCAGCGCTACCTGACCAACGGCGACGAGGATTCCCAGAAAGCCCTCGGCTGGGCAATCGAAGACCTGGCCGATGCGCTGGAGCTGCTTGAACCCGAAAATGGTCCTGACTTCGTTCAGGTCTACATGGACACCGTCGTTGAAGAACTGGCCAACTACCAGGCGGCGGTCGAGAAGATGTTGGACCAGCAAAGCATTGTGGTCAGCGTCAAGAAAGACAAACTGGATGTGCTGGGTCCAGAAATTGCCCGCATGGCAAGGGAACTGGAGTCCAGCATTTTTGACTCGCTGGAAGTAGAGGCTGACGTCGCCGGTGCCGAAACCGACCTCGCCCTCAGGTTCACGCTGATTGCGTTCTTTGTGTCGTTGGTGCTTGGCCTGATCGTCGCCGTGCTGATGAGTCGGATGATGGGTGCGAGCGTCAAACGTGCGAAAACCGAAATTCTGGGTTATCTGGACGACATCGCAAACAACAACGGGGACTTGTCCACCAGGCTAACGCCGGGGCGGCCAGACGAGATCGGTGATTTCATTGGCGCCGTCAACACCTTCCTCGAGACCCTTGAGAAGACGATTTCGCAGATTGTGAGGGCTTCTCGCCAGCTCACTGGCGAATCCGAATCTCTCTCCGGCATCACCGAGCGCACAACCGCCAACTCCGAGCAACAGCGTGACCAGATTACTCAGGTGTCTGCAGCCATGCAGGAAATGGTCTCGACCTCTGAGGAAATTGCCTCGAACACCAGTGATACGGACGAATCGGCCCGCAGGGCTGCTTCTCTTGCCGATTCCGGTCAGGAAACCGTTGGATCAGCGATTCAGGCGGTTACCAACCTTGCCAATCAGGTGGAGAAAGGATCGACGCGTATTCAGCAGCTGGAAAACGAGTCTGCAGAGATTGGCAATGTGCTTGCGGTGATTCAGAGCATAGCGGAGCAGACTAATCTCCTGGCATTGAACGCGGCTATAGAGGCGGCTCGCGCCGGCGAAGCCGGGCGAGGTTTTGCTGTAGTCGCCGATGAGGTTCGCGGGCTGGCTAAACGGGTGCAGGAATCAACAGTCGATATCGAGCGTATTGTGTCACAGCTTCAAAGTGGCGCAGCCGGCGCGGTCGTAGACATGAGCAAGGCCAAACAGATGGCCGAAGAGGCCAGCGAGGAGGCAAGCAAGTCGGGTGAGGCTTTGACCGATATTCTCGCTGCGGTCAACAGCATCGTCGAAATGACGACCCAGATAGCCAGCGCCACCGAACAACAG
>JAWWAT010000162.1:0-7267 GCA_033721635.1 Marinobacter sp.
AATGCTTTGGGGGATGGCGTTTGCCGTTGTTCTTGCCGTCATCTGTGCAGTGGTGGCGCCTTTGTTAGGTCTGGAGCCTGCGTCGATTCTGATCGGGCTTGTGGTTGGCCTTGTCGCTGCAGGCGGCTTTCTGATTGTCAGGGTTTTGGAGCCAACGGAGCGAGGCCTCAGGGCTCTGAATGACGGCACTCTGGCCGACGATCATCCGCTGCAGGCTCAGTGCCGACAATTGCTCTCCGATGCGAGGGCAGGGCGAGCTCTGGTGGAAACGCTCTCTGGAAGTGCTGACAGAAACGCCATTTCGGCCGCCCAGGTGTCGTTTGCCGCCGACCAACTGAAACTGCGGCTGGACCGTCAGGTGGAAGAAACCGCGCAAATGGCCGATTACGCGGGTCAGATTACCGAAACTGTTCGGGAATCGTCGGAACAGGCCACGGATGCGGCCACTATGGCGCTTCAGAACAAACAGACCAGCACCGAGGGTCGCGAAGCACTGATCTCTGCCATCGACAGTGTTCGGGCTGTGCACCAGCAGTCCGGAGAAAACCTCCGGCTGATTCAGGAGCTTAACGAGAAGTCCAACAAGATCCAGGGTGTGACCACGACGATTCAGGGCATTGCCGAACAGACTAACCTGCTGGCACTCAATGCCGCTATCGAAGCAGCCAGGGCGGGTGATCAGGGGCGCGGATTCGCGGTAGTGGCTGATGAGGTGCGCCAACTGGCGGGCAGAACCGCCCAGGCGACCGGTGAAGTGGCGGAAACCCTCGAGGAAATACGGTCCGATACCACCCTGATTGTGTCTCGCATAGAAGATCTCGCCCGCAGCATCGAGGAGGGTCTTACCTCCGTTGAGAGCGTGGGTGAGCGATTGGAGCAGATCAGTTCCCAGTCGGACCGGGTGCAGCAGCAAGTAGCTCGAATTGCCGAGATCGACCAGAACAACGAGCAGAGTCTGGCCCAGGTGTTCTCCGCTATTGAAACGGTGCGAGACCAGATTTCCGAGAGCGATACCAGCGTTTCCTCGCTGGCAGAGCAGGCTGCTACTTTGATGGAGCTTGCGGAGAAAGCCAACGCTTCGTTCGCGCTCAACAGTGAGGCAAGTTATCACCGCCCCTTCTTTGACCAGGCTCGAGCGGGCGCTGACCAGATTGGCCAGATGTTCGAGCAGGCAATCCGGGATGGCAAGCTTTCTGAGAGTGCGCTGTTCGACAAGACCCGGACTCCCATCCCGAACACCCACCCGCCAAAGTACTCAAGTAGCTTTGACAAATTTACCGATCAATACCTGCCGAACATCCAGGAGCAGGTTAAAAACGCCCATGAAGCCATTGTCTTTGCCATAGCCGCTGCGCCAGACGGGTATGTACCGACTCACAACCGCGATTTCGCCCATGCTCCGACCGGAGATCCGAAGGTGGATCTGGTCAAGAGCCGGAGTAAGCGGCTGTTCAACGATCGAACAGGCATCCGTTGTGGCACCCACACCGAGAACATGCTCCTGCAGACCTATCGCAGGGATACCGGCGAAATCATGCATGACCTCTCAGTACCTATTTATGTCAATGGCAAGCATTGGGGCGGTTTCCGCCTGGGTTACCGTCCGGATAATCACTGACCGTTTCGGGATTTTCGACGATAGGCGCTGTGGTAGACTCCGATTAACCGATTAATAGGAGACTTGTCTTGGCCGAACCGGAGTTTATTCCTGCCGATGCAGACCCTGCCTCCCGCCGCCGCGACCCGGCGCGTAACCTGGCAGTGGTGGTCTACATCCTTCAGGCGTTGTCTTTTTTCGTTGGAGGCATTACCGGTCTGGCGGGTGTGATTATCAATTACGTCAAACTGGATGACGTCCGCAATACCTGGGTCGAGCGGCACTTCCGCTGGCAGATCCGTACCTTCTGGATCGGCCTGCTCTGGACCGTGATTGGCATCGTGACCACACCGATTATCATCGGGTGGTTTATCATTCTGGGTATTTCCATCTGGATCATCTACCGGATTGTCAAAGGTGCCCTGGCCCTGAATGACGGCAAGGCGCCCTCCTGAGAGGGCGCAGGAGATCAGTCTTCGGTGACTTCCTTCAGTCGTAGGGCGCTGAACATCCCAGCGAGCCCCATCAAGCCCAGAACGATAATGACCGCAACCTCTGAGACCATTGACACGAGGGCGGTCAGGCCGCCGATAACAAGCAGCAGAACACCAATGACCGTGTTGCTCACCGCCGTGTAATCAGTGCGCTTGTTACCCCCTGCCATATCCACCAGATAGGTTTTACGCCCCAGCCTGACACCGGCATGGGCAATGCTCAGCACGAAAAAGGCGATCGGGTAAAACCAGACGCTGCCAATGTCGGTGCCGACAGCCATTGCGGTAAAGCCAACAGCCAGACAGGTTCCGCTGGCCATGGCAGCGCCACGGATCATGACTCTTCGGCTGGAGGTATCCGCCGCCCAGCCCCAGAAGCTGGCACTGAGTGAACTGGCGAGGCTACTGGCGAGCAGGAAGATGCCCAGCATCCAGCCAATGTCGGATTCTTTCTGCGCAAGGACCACGAAATAGGGCGACGCCAGGGCCGAGCAGAGCAAACGCGCCCGGGTGATCACAAAATTCCTGAAGGGTACATCGTCGCGGAGCAGGGAGAGGCTCCGAAATGCCTCGTTAATGGCGTTGCCGCCTCCACCTGTTTCCCCTTTGTACTCCTCTACTCCGGCAAACAGAAAGCCGGCAATCACCCAGAGCACACCGGCCAGAAGCAGGAGCACTGTATAAAAGGCAATCGAAGGGTCGCCGCGTTCCCAGAACAACAGGGCGGTCAACACAACAGTGGCAATGCCGCCAATGGTGGAGGCCAGGCCGCCGAGTCTGCCCCGGCGGGTTTTCGGGATGCATTTGCCCTGCACATCTTTCATGGACACGGAGCAGAAGCCACGGGCGAGGGAAAAAACAATGAGGGCTGCTATGATTCCGGAACCTGCGGCGTACCCCTCAAGAAACCATACACTGGCCGCCATAGCCACAACACTGGCGGCCTGGCCGAAGCTTCCGAGAGTCCAGAACCACTTGCGAACAGGTTTTCGGCGCACCCAGGCGGCAATCACCATTTGCGGCACCAGAGAGCCCGATTCCCGGATCGGCACCAGCCAGGCCACCAGTGCGGGTGCTCCAATAGCACTCATCAACCACGCCAATACGGTTTTGGGACTGATCAGCAGGTCACCAAGCTTGGTCAGGACGTTGCTGGCGAGAATCAGGAAGAAGTTGCGGGGTACCTCGCGGCAGGCCTCCTCCGGAATATCCTTACAGACCCGTGCATCTTCTTCATTGGCGATCAGACCATAAAGCTGGTCAATAGTGTCCTTTGTGCTCTCGGGCAAACCGTTATCCTCCGGAAAATGAGTCAAGAGGATACCAGTGTCGACCGGTATCCTTAAGTGCGGAGTACGGCAGTTATAGGCAATCAGACCAGATGACGCCGTAGTGACAGTCTGATCGTGATGCAGGTTGTCGCTCTTGCCTTGAGCATCCGTGATCGGGCTTAATGGCCCCGTCACCAGGGAGCCATTCTTGTATGTTGAGTTATCTACACGCCTTCCACGCCGGTAACTTTGCCGATGTTCAGAAGCACAGTGCGTTGGCGCTTGCTCTTTCGATGATGCAGGCGAAGAAATCAGGCATAGCCTGTTTCGACACCCATGCCGGCAGCGCTATTTACGATTTGCGCAGTGAACGGGCGCGGAAGACGGGAGAGGCAGACGATGGCGTCCAAAAGCTATGGAGCGCCAGAGAGGGACTAAGGTCCGAGGATTGGAAGCCATTTCTGGATGTGTTGACAGGATTCAATGCCGGTACTGGCGAATTGTCTGTTTATCCGGGGTCGCCGGCCTGGTTCCAGCATTTTCTCCGGCCCTCGGATGCGTTAACGCTTTTCGAGCTTCACCCTTCCGAGAATGAACAGCTGGCGGGCTGGGCGACGGGGGCCTCCATGCGTGTACTAAGACAGGATGGCTTGGGTGGCCTTCTGAAGCAGTTGCCACCGAAGCAGCCCCGTCTGCTTACGCTGATCGATCCCTCCTACGAGATCAAATCGGACTACGCCGAGGTTGCAGAAACGCTTGGGAAAGCATGGCAGAAATGCCGTCATGGGGTTTATCTTGTCTGGTACCCGATACTCACCAGCGGGCTGCAGGCGCAGTTGAAAGAGTCCGTCACGCGCACCAACGTGCGCAAGGTGCTGTGCAGCGAGGTACACCTGCGCCACCCGCCGGAACGAGGCATGGTCGGATCCGGCATGCTGGTGGTAAATCCGCCCTGGGGCTTTGATTCCCGTTTGTCCGCAATGATGAACGATGTAGCCGGGCCCGAGGGTTTGAATCTGACCCATGATATCGGATGGCTGGTGCCGGAGTGATCCGACAGCCTACTCTGATTTGTTGGCTTCCATCTCTTCGATCAGTTTCTGTACCCGCTCAAAAATATACTGCCCACTGTCTCCCGTGCGCTCCAGATAAATGTCACGCACCGGCATGCTGGCCTGTCGGAAAACCTCGCGCTCCGCGTCGGTGAGTCGTACGACCTTCAGGTGCCCCTCTTCCAGCATTGTTTCAAGCCGGGTCTGATTGAGCTCTTCCTGGGTCTCCCAGGCGATTTGTGCAACATCGTCAAGGCCGTTATCCAACCATTGCTGCTGGTTTTCAGGTAATGCGTTGTACCACTCAAGATTCGAAACCACAGAGGCGACGAACTGCGCTGGCCGCGCGAGCGTCATGGTGCTCTGGACTTCATAGAAATCCATTTCCTCAATGGCAAAAACAGGGTTGCTCTGGCCATCAATCTTGCGCAGTTGCAGATCGGTGTAGACCTGGGAATAGGGGATCTGGCTGGGTTCCGCGCCATAGGCCCGAAAGGCTTCTTCGGCCATGTCGGATGTCATGGTCCGGATCCGTTGGCCCTGGAAGTCTTCCGGTGTGCGGAGCGGCTTGTTGGCAGTCCACGCCATCCAGCCCTCAGGTACAAAGCCCAGCAGTTTCATATTCTGGTTGGCATAGGGCTGTTCAAACAGTTCAAGCAGTTCCGGGCTGGCCAGAACCTGCCGGGTAACCTCAGCGTCGTCCGGAAGGACATAGTGTAGGGTAAACAGGCCGACTTCCGGGATAGCGTTGGCAAGGTGTCCGGGGGAGGCGAAGGCGAGGCTGACCGAACCGTTCCGGACCAGTTCAGTAAGCTGAGCCGAGGTTCCCAGTGAGCCATAGGGAAAAATGTCGATTTCGATCTTTCCATCCGAACGCTCTTCAATGCGCTCTTTCAGCGCTTCGGCATAGGCATGCTGGACGCTACCCTCGATTTCTTCCAGAGCGAAGCGCCAGGTAACAGGATATTCGGGCGCTTCCGGTGCTTCTGCGGTCTCATCCCCATGATCGTTCTGGCTGTCTGAACAACCGGCCAGTGCCATGGCCAATACCAGGCTTAATGGCCAGGGCCTGAAACGGGTGGTGGGCATAACGGGGACTCCAGTTTTCTCAATCCTTGTTTGATAGTGGTATACAAGGTAACACAAGAATGTGCGCTGCCGTGGGTAAGAGGGTTCGATTGCATTACACTGTCGGCCAAACGATCCAGTGTAAAAAGGAGAGAGTTGATGCAGTCTCAGTGGTTGGCAGGAGGCCGTGAATGAAGAATCAGAAGCAGGCGATGCTCTATGGCCTGGGCACGGTGCTCTTGTGGTCCACGGTGGCAACCGCGTTCAAGCTCTCCCTGAGAGACTTGGCTCCCGTTCAGATGTTGCTGATTGCCTGCAGCGCCTCGGTGGTCGTTATGGCCATCATTCTGATGCTGCAGAGGCGCTGGCATCTGGTGTTTTCGCTCAGTCGGAAACAGTACGCCCAGTCCTTTGGCATGGGGCTGATCAATCCCTGCCTGTACTATTTTCTGTTGTTTGGCGCGTTTGACAGGCTGCCGGCCCAGGAGGCGCAACCGCTGAACTACACCTGGGCCCTGGTACTGGCCTATATGTCGGTACCGTTTCTGGGTCACCGGCTGCGCAAACTGGATATTGTTGCAGGCCTGATCTGCTACGCCGGGGTGGTGGTGATTGCTACCCGTGGTGCAGTCACGTCTCTCAGTTTCGAGGATCCGCTCGGTGTTTCTCTCGCTCTGGGCAGCACTGTGGTCTGGGCGTCTTACTGGATTATTGCAACTCGGGATACCCGGGATCCGGTGGTTGGTCTGTTCCTGAATTTCCTGTGCGGGTTGCCAGTGATTCTGCTGATTTGCTGGTGGACGGAGGGCCTGAACTTCGCCAGTGGAACCTCCCTTGCCGCTGCGGTCTACGTTGGTGTGTTCGAGATGGGCATTGCGTTTGTGCTCTGGTCCTACGCCATGAAGAAGGCGGAGAATACCTCGAAGGTCAGCAACCTGATTTTTATCTCGCCGTTCCTTTCGCTGGTGTTCATCTATTTCATTCTGGGTGAGCATATCCTGCCCTCCACCTATATCGGGCTGGTCCTGATCATGATGGGGCTCTGGATCCAGCAGAAAAAAGTGAAGGATCGGGAAGAGGCCCTGAACCTTGGCTAGCTGGTTTATTTATATGGTGCGAACTGCACGTGGGGCGCTCTATACCGGCATAACCACTGACGTGGAGCGGCGCTTTAATGAACATCAGGCGGGTTCTCCCAGAGGAGCACGGAGTTTGAGGGGCAAGGGGCCGCTGGAACTGGTGTACAGTGCAGCGGCCGGCGACAGGAGCCGTGCCTCACGGCTCGAGTGGCACGTCAAACAGTGGCCCCGGCCCAGGAAAGAAGCTCTGGCCCGGGGTGAACTCAGGCTGCCAGATGACGTTTGATGTGCGCGCCGGCGGTCTCCATTGCTTCTGTGGCACGGTCGAGCTGGCCACTATGCACCTGAAAAACGTGCCATAGGCTGTTATAGACTTCGAGGCAGGTTTCCACGTCGTGCCGGCTTGCGGCCTCGGCCAGCCGCTCGGCATCATTCAGCAGGATTTCCTGGCTGCCCACCTGGATCAGCAGGGGTGGCAGGCCGCTCAGATCGCCGAACACTGGTGATATCAGCGGATTGGTCAGAGAGTCCTGGCCGGCATAGAGGTGGGCGGCCTTGCTGGTCCAGCTAACCTGGAGTACCGGTTCACATTCAGGCGTGTAGAGCTGCTCCTGAGTGAGGTCTGCCCAGGGTGAAAATGCCGTGAGTGATGCCGGAAGTGGCTGGCCCTTGTCGCGTAGCCTCATGGCGAGGGCAAGGGCGAGGC
>JAWWAT010000163.1:0-7196 GCA_033721635.1 Marinobacter sp.
CAGCAAGAAACGACACGGATTCTGGTGCGGGGCATGGCTCACGAGATCAAGAACCCGCTCGGGGGTATCCGGGGCGCGGCTCAACTGCTTGATCGGGAGCTGAACAGTGAGGATCAGCGGGAATACACTCGAGTCATCATTGACGAGGCAGATCGGCTGAGGGGCCTTGTGGACCGGATGCTTGGCCCCAACAAGGCGCTCAAGCTGGCCCCGACCAATATCCATGAAATCCTCGAACGAGTGGGCACCCTGCTTGAGGCAGAAAGCAAAGGACGACTGAATTTCGAGCGGGACTACGACCCCAGCATTCCAGAGTTCAGGGGCGACAAGGAGCAGCTGATCCAGGCCTTCCTGAATATTGCCCGGAACGCCATGGAAGCGGCCTTCGAGAACCAGGCGGGGCATAGTGCTGAAGAGCCGCCGACCATTACCTTTCGCACCCGCACACTGCGCCAGTTCACGATTGGCAACCGACGCCACAAACTGGTGTGCCGGGTCGACGTTATCGACAACGGCCCCGGCATTCCGCCTGAGCTGGTGCAGAACATTTTCTACCCGATGATCAGTGGCCGTGCCAGTGGCACAGGCCTGGGCCTCTCGATAACCCAGAGCATCATCGGCCAACACCGTGGACTGGTTGAATGTGAAAGCGAGCCAGGCCGAACCGACTTCATCATCTTCCTGCCTCTGGAGGACACCCCATGAGCCAACCGGCGAACGTCTGGATCATAGACGACGACCGTAGCATTCGCTGGGTGCTGGAACGCGCCCTTAACCAGGCCGGTATGCAGCCCCGAGTTTTTGACAGTGGCGAAAGCATCATGATGCGACTGGAACACGAACAGCCAGACGCCATCGTAAGCGATATCCGTATGCCGGGCGTCGACGGCATCACCCTGCTTTCCCAGATTGTGGACGTTCACCCGGACGTGCCCGTGATCATCATGACCGCGCACTCGGATCTGGAAAGCGCGGTAACCAGCTACCAGACCGGTGCGTTCGAATACCTTCCCAAGCCCTTCGATGTCGATGACGCGGTCGCGCTGGTAAAACGGGCCATTGCCCACAGCCACGAGAAGCGCGCCAGTGGCGAGCCCCAGGCCGAGATGGCCCAGCGCAACGCCGAAATCATCGGTGAAGCGCCGGCCATGCAGGAAGTTTTCCGGGCAATTGGCCGGCTTTCCCACTCCAACATTACCGTACTGATTAACGGCGAGAGCGGCACAGGCAAGGAATTGGTGGCACAGGCTCTGCACAACCACAGCCCCAGGGCAAATCACCCGTTCATCGCCCTGAACATGGCCGCTATTCCAAAAGACCTGATTGAATCCGAACTCTTCGGCCACGAGAAAGGTGCGTTTACCGGCGCTGGCGCTGCTCGGCAGGGCCGTTTCGAACAGGCCAACGGCGGCACACTGTTCCTGGATGAAATCGGTGACATGCCGGCTGATACCCAGACCCGACTATTGCGGGTTCTGGCCGATGGCGAGTTCTACCGGGTCGGCGGAACAACGCCCATCAAGGTCGACGTGCGCATCATCGCGGCAACGCATCAGGATCTTGAAAAGCTGGTGCAGGCCGGCAGCTTCCGGGAGGACCTGTTCCACCGTCTGAACGTCATTCGCGTCCATCTGCCCAAGCTGGCCGAACGCCGGGAAGATATTCCCCGGCTGATGCAGCACTTCCTGAAGCGGGCCGCAAAAGAGCTTGCTGTCGAGCCCAAAATCCTGCGCGAAGAGGCCGAAGAATACCTGACCACCCTGCCCTGGCCGGGTAACGTCCGCCAGCTGGAGAACACCTGCCGCTGGCTGACCGTGATGGCCAGCGGTCGCGAGATCCACATTGATGACCTGCCACCCGAGCTGTTGCACCAGGCAGAGACACCGACAACGGGAACGACCTGGCAGGAAGGCCTGAAAAACTGGGCCGAACAAGAACTCAAGCGGGGGAAGAAAGGCATTCTAGATACGGCCGTGCCCGAGTTCGAGAAAATCATGATCGAAACAGCGCTGAAGCACACCGGCGGCCGCCGCCGTGATGCCTCGATTCTGCTGGGCTGGGGGCGAAATACGCTGACCCGGAAGATCAATGAACTGGGGATGGATCATCCGGAACACGAAGACGACTGACGATTGGCGAACCGCCGGGGTTCGTTGATGTTTCGGGGTCAGATGAAGCTTTCATCTGACCCTTTTTTACATCGTCAGTTCAGCACTTCCTGCCAATAGATAATGCGGTCGTTTCCGCGGTAGACGCCGAAAGTCGCCAAGGCCGACGGGTTTACCAGATCGTTCGGGAGACCATCATCCCAAAAGTCCCTCAACCATTCAGGGGTTTCCATTTCCACGACGATGCCTTTGTTACCGGGCGCCTCTGATTTACCCTCACCGGGCGCTGACAGCACTAATCTGTCGCTGAGCGGAACCGAGCCTGCCAGCATTCGACCATCGACCACAGTCGACACACTGATATCCCCGTTGTTAAGTGCCGAGCCGGAAAAATCCAGATCTGCGTCCCCCGGTAGGTTGAACACCCAGCAACTCTCATCTGCATTGGTGACAAACCGGTTGCCGTCAAAATACTGCGCCGACATCGGAACTGTAAGCGGCAAGGTTTCCGGGCCGTAAGCATTTTCAAGGGCAATGCGTCCATAGCGCAGATCAAAGCCGAAGTTCGGCTGCAGAGACAGCGCAGGCTGAGTAGAGCTGATGCCGTCGAGATCCGTCACTCCATTGAGCGCAATTCGATAGTCGGGAACAAAAGGACCGACCAGGGATGTAGGTTCTTTCAGGTAACGGAGTACATCTGCGCCACTGAAGGTGAATCGCATCACTCCCGGTGCGAAGACCGAGCGCGCCATCGGATCAAGCGTTGCAGCTACCGGAAGCAACGCTCCCTCAGTGCCTGAGGCTACCTCGTCTGCAACGGAGGGCAGCCGGTCAATCCCGTTGCTATCCAACCTCAGAAAACTACCCGATGTGTAGTTTCGGGTTACTGTTCCACCAGCCGCAAGAGCCTCGACCTCAAGCAGAGGTTCCGAACCGGGTGACCAACCCAGATCTTGGCCGATGTAGGCAAAGCTGTTTGCGACTGAGCAGTAGGCTTCAACGTCGCCGGCATCGACGATCTGCATGTCAAAGTCTGCCGGTGCAAACCGACCGACGTTGGCAACTTCGTTTCCGACAACATTCTCAGTGCCAAGGTAAGCCCCGCTTACAAGGGATGGCTCCAGGCTGATGATGCCAACCTCTGGCCAGTTAAATTCGCCGCAAGCTGAACCGGCCTGGGCGGCGTCACCATTGCAATCCTCCCCAAAATCCCCGAACGTGCCCCCAAGAGATGGCAAGAATCCACCAACTGGAGCCACCAGTGAAGGTGTCAGCGCGACACTTTCCGGCGCGGACTCTCTGCCGAAATTGGGTGTAATCTCATTGTCCACATTCCTCGCCGAGACCGTCACTGGAAATGGCTCTCCCGCGCTACGGAACACGTTCCCGTCTGCCACACCCGTAGCAGCAGGATTTCCCGGGATATCGAGACTGAAATAGGCCGGCCTGGCAACGAAGCTTCCATTACCGGTCATTACGAGCCCTTCGCTCTCTCCACTGCCCTCATGGCGCGCATTCAGGGTAATTCGCCCAACATCGGGATATCTTAGCTCCAAGTCGGCCTCGCCGACACTGTCGAAGTCTAGACTTCGTGTGCTTCCGGGGGCGGATGTTGAAAGTGCGCTGCCATTGACGGAGACAGCAAAGGTTCCGCTGGATGGGTTGCTGTATTGAGACCACAGCGAAACCTCTTTGGTCTCATCAGAGAAGCCGGGCACGCAGCGTTCACTTTCGTCGTCCTTGCGAACGGCCGCTATGCTGGCATTGACCAGGGACCCAGAGACATGATCCGGCACGTTAACCACGAAGCCGGAATCAAGGAACGTAAGCTCACAGGTCTCCAGGCTACCGGTGAAACAGCGCGTTGGGTTCTGGGCCGATGGGGAGGCAACTGCCTCCAGAGTGACGGTGCCTGGCTTAGTCACATTCAGCTTAACATCGGTCTGACCGGTAACCGTCACCGGGTTAGGTGCCCAGTTGTCAGCGGGGGAACTGAATATCACCTCTACAGGATCACCGAACAGTGTTGAACAATCGTCGTTGGCGCAAGCCTCGACAGTGACTTCCGCCGGAGAGCAAGTGAGCCCCTGTCCTGGGTGAGTCAGTCGAATATGATTGGGACCGAAACCGGAACAGGGAAACGCCCGATTCATTTCGGCCATAATCTCCGCTTCGGTGAGGGCAACCCCGAAGATACGGAACTCATCAATGCCCCCTTGCCAGCGCTGCCCCTTAGCACCGAAGCCGACCTCAAGCCGTTCCACACCGGCGAGGGCTCCCGTTCCCCCGGTACCCTGAGTACCGGATGTGCCGACTTGGGAACCATTGACAAACACTTTGATTTCACCATCGGTAGTCCAGGTCATGGCTATGTGCTGCCACTGGTTCTGGACCATCTGACCAGAGACTGTCTCGACCTGACGACACTCCCGGTTCAGGTCACACTCGTCAGTGAACACACTGGCTTTAATGACATTGCTGCCGTTGCCAAAGAAACCTTGTGTGTCATAGCGAAGCCCGAGACGGTTATCCCTGCCTCCGCTGGGATCATCGGTAAAGAAAATCCCTCGGTCATTCCCTGATAGAGAGGCCGTGTTGTATACCCAGGCCATAACAGTGATGGCTTCCAGACCATTGAGGTAATTACCGGCGTCAGCATCAATGATTCGATCGTTTGAGCCGTCGAAGTCGCCGTAGCGGCAGGTCCCGGGATTGCCCGGAATCGCCGGGTTTTCTATGGAAGTGTCCAGACCACCAAACGACGTGCCATTACGGGAGTTTCCGCTGGTATCGAGAATCTCACCAGCCGTGCCGCTGAGGCTCGTTTGCTCCATCCGATACTCGAGCAAAGGGCCGGGCGAACAGCGCACAACATCCTGCCAACGCGCTCCTACGGCTACCTGGCCAATTTCAAAAGCATCGCTTCCAGATAGATTCTCGGAGCGGAAGCCGACATTGGAAACATCACTCACCCGTGTATCAGGCGAAACGTTTCTCTCGGCAGAGGGATTGGATGGTGGGTTAACATCACACTCGGGATTGACCCAGAGCTTCGCATTACTGAAAAAGTTGTCCGTGCCCTTCGAATACTGAGCGACAAGGAGGTAGGTCTCGCCGGGCACAATCTCGGTCGAGTAATCAGCTCTCTGATCCAGGCGCACAAAGAAATCATCGCTACCGGAGCCGCCCTCGTTCACTTTCAGTCCGAACTGTGGCGATGCCCCGAACGACGGTCTTTCTATCCAGAATCCAACAAAATCGTTGTTGGTAGGATTTCCGGTGAAACGCACCAGCATACTCAGGAACAGGGTGTCACCGCTGAATGTTTCACCAAGAGGCCGAGAAGCAATTTCGTCGTTGTTTCCGACTATTTCAAGGGTTGTGGCTGATCGGATTCTACGCCCTTCCGAATCCACAAACTCCAGGGGATTGGCACTGGTATCGACGATGGACTGGCCCGCGACACCCTGCCAGGGGCCGCCCCAGTTGGAGCCACCGTTATTACCGGCGACCGAAGCGCCAGGGGGGTAGGATTCAAAATTGTCGAATACTGAGAGATCGCCGGTTAGTGGAATGTCGCACAAGCCAGCCAACCTTTGCACATCGAGCCACTCATCCGGTGCAGCTATTGTATTATTGCCACTACTGATCGTTCCTTCAGCTGCCAGTGAACCGAAGAAAACGTTGTTATTGGCAATGGAAATGGAGCCAGCCGCGTACACGAAGCCGTTCACTTCGATCCGTTTGTTCGCGGCGTTCGCATTCGTTGTAGCCGACAGGCGACCATCCACAATAATCAGCAGTTGATTAGGGTTTCCCGAACGATTGATTCTGACTGCTTCTCCGAGCGTAAGGTCACTCTCGACAAAAATGGTTACCTCGGCTCCGGGGGCAAGTTCCAGAGAATAATTTGTGAGGGTATCAGCTTCGAAAACATATTCACCTGAACTCAACTGTGACCCACTTGCAGGCCAAGACTGAGCACCAGAAGTCTTGCCAGAAAGATCAAGTCCATTCTGCCCCAGATTCGGATTGGTATTGCCGGGTAGACCTTGTGGAAATATGTCACTGCACTCAGCGGCGAGAACGAAGGACGGTAAGCAAAATAGAGTCAGGGTAAGGACCACGATAAGTCGTAAAGGCTTCATCACTGAACTCGCACCTCTACAGTTCTAGTTGCAGCGTCCTGCCCGTTCCCGCAGGCCCCAGTGCTGGCGAGGGTGAAGACCCCGCTTGCACTGTCGAATGTGCAACCAAACGTGGCCGAGCAACCAGATAGGCCGGGAGCGCCAAACGATGTCACAGGCGATGGGCAGAAGGACGTGCTTCCATCATCGATTGCATCAAAAATCGACGATATCCGCACCTGCGCGCCACTTTCTGCAGCAAAGAACGCCCTCTGAGACTGAATCTGTAAACTCACGGCCTCACCACTGCTTTCCTGAAGTTGAGCCATCCCGAAGACCAGCAACGCCAGCACTGTGATGACAAAAAGCGCGATGGGCAGACCTGCGCCCTTTTGGTTCCGGAGACAGCCGTTAAGGGACATTTCTTACCTGTACCTCCTGACTGACAAGCGTGGTTTCGTCGCTTTGCGGGTCCACCAGCTCAAAGGTAAAACTGACCACCGCGGCCCGCTGCAAAGACGGCGGCCTAACCCTGAACTCTACCGAGCCCGGTTCGACGTTGGCACCAAGAACGGCACCGGTTCCTGATGCCATCAGGGTTGTCTGGTCTGGCTGACCGCTGCCATGGGAATAGCCACTGAAACGGTACAGGCGATCGGTGTTCTGGCAGATGCTGACCCTTTCACCGACCACGAAGATCCGCTTCTCTGGCGAGCGCTCTCTGAATCGGTGACTCGTTGAGAAACCAAGGCGAGTATCCTCGGCTGAAATCGGATCGATAGGCGGTGAGACCGGCCCTGGATCCAAATTATCGTAAAGCGCAGACTGGCCCGAGCCATAGCCATACACAATCGCTCTCAAGCCACCATCAATGGCTCGTCCAAAGGGTGAAATCGTTACCTCGTCAAAATCCGGGCCAGTCGTCAGCTGCTCGTAGCGGGTTGCTGCAACGATCGGCAGC